>JBCDKV010000105.1:0-10572 GCA_038746215.1 Bacteroidota bacterium
GCTTTTGAAGATTTTGAAAATGGTGCTAGCGTGGCGCGTTGTGTTTTCGCCAATGGCAAACACGGACTCATCAACCAGATTGGGCAAGTTATAGAGCGAGATGCGGCTTTCATTGACAAATTTGAAGATGGTGTTGCTAGAATAGGGGTATACGGAACGCTTTCAGGGGTCACTACGGGCAAAGGTTTACTACCACTGAAAACGTATCTTTCTGAACTGACCGCGCCTGACTACATGATAGATTATACATCTGATAATCAATACTTTAGAGACTATGCACAACTAGTTTGTCAAGATTGTGCCTGGGGCTATATTGATACGCTAGGTGTCATAGTCATCAATACCCAATACGAAGCGGTGAAAAACTATAGCAATGGTTTTGCGCTGGCAAAGCAAAACGGAAAATGGGGCATGGTGAATCAGAAAGACAAAATTATCGTCCCCTTTCAGTTCGATGAAATTGATTTTTTGGAACACAGCAACAATAAAATTTTGAAAGTTCATCGACAATCTTATCGCTACGGCTTGATGGATACTTTAGGACACATTGCGGTGGATGCTTTGTACGAGGATATTGGTATTTTCAGCGAAAACCGACTTGCCGTTAAACAGGAAGGGCTCTGGGGTTTCACCAATACCAACGGTAAACTGATTATTCCCTGCCGATTTCAGCAAGTACACGCCTTCAGTAATGGTCTGGCGGCTGCCAAAAAAGATGGGCAATGGGGTTTCATTGATCTGCAAGGCAATACGGTCTTGCCTTTTCAATACGGAAAAGTAGGTGATTTCAAAGAAGGCATGGTTTGGGTCAGAACCTCCGAGGGTATTCAATACATCAACGCCAAGGGACAAAAGATGATCGCAGGCAGCTTTGATCGCGCTTTTGACTTTAAATATGGCGTAGCAAGGGTGGTAGAAGCACAACGATTTGGACTAATTGACCAAACTGGACAGTACCTCATTCGTCCAAAATTTATCCATATCGGCGAATTTGACGACAATGCGCTAGCCATCGTGAAATACGGGCAGGAAAAAGTGCGCTACGGTATTTTGGATACCAAAGGTAACATCATCACGGAACATCACTACAACGAAATCAAACCCTATTCAGAAGATCGCGCCATTGTTAAGTTGAAAGACCAATACGGCTATATTGACTCGGATGGTAAGCTGGTGATTCCAACGATTTATTCCAAAGTTGGACCTTTTGTAGAAGGTCGTGCCGCTGTGCAAGAAAACGGTAATTGCGGCTATATCAATACCTACGGAGCAGTCGTAGTGGAACTAGCCTACAGCAAATGTTTAGAATTTAATAGCGGCAGAGCAGTTGTTTACAAAGGCTATCGGAAAGCGGGGCTACTGAGTGAAACGGGCGAACACATCATCCAACCCAGTCTGAATCGCCTCATCAATTTCAAAAATGGACGCGGACTGATGCGCGATGATAATTATCGCTTCTACTTTATCACCGAAGATGCGAATGTATTCGACGGCTACTATCAAGAAGCTCTGAATTTCAAGCACGGCGTGGCGGTCGTGCGCTCGGGCGATAAATGGGGTATCGTCAATCGAAAAGGCATTAAAATCATTCCGCCCAAATACGACAAAATTGAACCTTTTAAAGATGCTTACGCCAAAGTCCGCATTCGAGGGTTCTATGGATTATACGACTTGAAAGGACAAGCTATTCTACCCGTCACTTACGAACGCATTCAAGCCATCAACGAACGCATTTTCAGCGTAGAGCAAGGCAATCGTATCGGTTATTTGGATAGTCGCGGGACTTGGGTCTGGGAGATGCAAGATTGATTGAAGTACTTAACTATTGCCAACCAATCACTTCTGCACCTTCAAAACCATCATCGTATCCAAACCTTCCAAAACTTCTACATTGATGCCATCTGAGATACCGAGTGGGACGAGCATAGACTCGAATTCATCGCCTTTTTTGACAGCTATTAGCGTCGAATCGCCTCTGAAAATCACGTCTCGCTCTTTGACGGCTAGGATATTTTTCTTGTTGTTCAAAATAATATCTGCGTTAGCACTGTAGCCTGCTCGCAGTAGAATACCGTTTTTCTTAGGGTCTTCTATCGCAGCTCGAATTTCAAAATTGACGACGCCATTCTCATTTGTTCCTTTTGGGGCAATAAATTCCAGCGTTGCTCGAAACACTTCATCTTTAATGGCGCCCACCGTAAGTTCTAGCGGCATCCCTTCTCTCAGTTTCCCAACTTCGGACTCATCAATATTGCCTTCAAACACCAGGGAACTCATGTCCGCGATAGAAGCAATGGTCGTTCCATCATTGAAAGTGTTGCGCTCCACCACCGAACCACCTTCTTCTACGGGCGTATCCAGCACCATACCGTCGGTAGTGGCGGTGACGATATTAGCGACTTGCTTGGAGTTGTTAGAAACACCTTCTTTTAGGAGTTGCAAATTGCTGATGGCAGCGTTGAGTTCCTGTTGGCGCACGTCCAAGTCCAATTCTAGCTGCCGCAATGAGTTGTTGGTACGGATTTGTGCGTTCTTAAAATCGGCTTGCCGCAGCTCTAGATCTAATTGAAATTGCTGGTATTCTTGCTCGGAGATCACGCCTTCATCGAATAATTTTTTGTTGCGTGTCTCTTCTCGTTTTGCATTTTCTAAGCTCGCTCTAGCATTCTCTACATCCAAATTTTGTTCATTGACCGCTCGCTGCCGAGCTAGTTCTTGTTTAGCTTGCTGGTAGCGCAGTCTAGCCAATTCTACATTTGCCTGCGCATTGCTCACATTCACTTCATCAGGCACTAATTCAATTCTTGCCAATTGTTGTCCTTTCGTCACCAAATCACCCGCTTCGACGTAGAGTTCGTCAATGACACCAGAGATTTGCGCTTTCACCATAACCTCTTTTCTAGGATTAATAGCCCCCGTCGCTACAATTTTTTCGGTAATATCTGTCACAAAAGCTTTTGTTGTCTCCGTCTCGCCATCCTTTTTATCGTTTTGAGCAGTAAAGTAAGACCAAAGCCCGATTAGGGAGAGTAAAAATACGACGATGCCAATGCCAAAGAGCCATTTTTTCATGTTTCAAATATCGTTTGATGATTTCTTTATTCTAATAATGGCGGTGAAGATAAGGATAGTATTCAAATCTAGGGAATATTCATGCCACCGGCTTCTTAAATGAAGACGAAAGTTCAACCGCAAGTAATTTTTACAGCCTTACATAATTTTACACGCTATTAACAGCCCAAAATTTGTCCGTCCTAAGCATCTTTCCTATTTTCACGGCTTGCTAACAGCAAAAAAGAGAACGAACGACAACTTCACTCTTTTTTAGTCGTTTAGTAATGGTATCAATTTTCAAGAACGAAATGCTAGATATTGTAAAGCATAACCCTTGATGAAAACGTCTTATATACCGTAAACGGGATAAATCCGTGTGGATAGTTGAATTGTAAAATTGCTTAATTGTCGAATTGATGGTGACGTGTTGTATAACTAGCCTCGTCTGCTAATTATGCGAGTAACGGGTAAAATACTTCATTTTGTAGAAGTAACAGCTTTACCAAACTTTTGAAACTTAGTAAAGTGTTTGAGATCGCGCAACAATTATGCCCAAAGGTTTTTATGGACGGAAACACAAATTTTAACTTATTTTTTTGGAGAAAAATAAGTTGAAATTTGTGTTTCCGTCCTGAGAGAATTACTGAGCATACTTGTTGCTCAATTTGCGGATATTGACCTGAACTATATCTGAGTCAAATGTCAAGAAAAATAAGATCTCTACGGTCGTTATTCGCATTAATTATAGGATAGGAACAACAAATTCAACATTTTTTAAATTAAGCAATTCTACAAAGTGATTAAAATTGAAATGCACTCTTTTATCCCAAATGGAGTATGTACTGGACTACTGGACATTTTTGATTACAGAATAAAAAAGAAGCGGACTACATAGCTACACTAGCTGCTTTTCTAAGTGTACTTAGTGTTTCAATTTGTGCTTCGTCTAGTAGTATAAGTATTATCTACCAATGTTCTCTACGCTAAACCCCTAAAATCTTAGTGTCTTAGTGATTTTAAGGAAAAAAACACATCACCGATGAGTAAAGGAAGCTACCAACTCTTAATCGAAAAGCTCGATCAGTTTATCAGAAAATTCTACGTGAATCAAATGATTCGCGGGGCATTGTACACCACTGCGCTAATATTAGTTTTGTTTCTAGGACTCAACTTCTTGGAACACTACTTCTATTTTGACAGCAGCGTACGCAAAGTTTTGTTCTTCTCCTTCATTGGCGTGAGTGCAGCTGCTATCGTGGCTTGGATCGTCGTGCCGTTGACGAAATATTTCCGTTTGGGCAGCGTCATTTCACACCAGCAGGCAGCCGAAATCGTCGGTGATCACTTTGGAGATGTGAAAGACAAATTGCTCAATATTTTGCAGCTTAAAAGTCAAGCGGATGGTCAAGGTTACACCGACCTGATTTTGGCAAGTATTGACCAAAAGTCAGACGAAATCAAACTCGTTCCTTTTAAGAATGCGATTGATTTAGGACAAAATCGAAAGTATCTGCGCTACGCGCTGCCGCCGCTACTACTACTCATTGTGCTACTTTTTGCTGCGCCCAGTCTCATCAAAGACAGTACTAATCGACTCATCAACAATGGCAAAGACTTTGAGCGTCCAGCACCTTTTCATTTTACGGTAGCAGAAGAAGACCTGAGCGTCGTACAATACCAAGACTATCCATTGACGGTGAAAGTGGACGGTGAGGTGCTACCCAATGAGGTTTTTATCAATGTGGATAACTATCGGTATCGCCTGACCAAAGAAGATGCTAATACTTTTAGCTACCGCTTCAATAATGTGCAGAAAGCAACCGATTTTCAATTGCTTTCTAGTGGTATTTCTTCTGATGAATACACTTTGGAAGTGCTGAAAAAGCCTAATTTGCTAGACTTCGAAGTGAAGTTAGACTATCCAAAATATACTCAGCAAAAAGACGAAACACTCAATAGCGTTGGGGACATCGTAGTGCCGATGGGAACCAATATTGATTGGATATTCGATGCGCAAAATACCGATGCGATTGATATTGCTTTCTCTAGCCAAAAAGACCTTACCCCAGCGAAGCGACTGTCTAATCAATCCTTTACTTACAAGAAAAAAGCGTTGAAAGGCGAAGGCTACAAACTATACATCTCCAACGAAGACTTACCGAATGCCGACTCGGTCAGCTATTCCATTTCTGTCATTCCTGATAAATATCCAAGCATCAATGTGGAACGATTCGTCGATAGTAGCAATCAAAAACTGCTCTATTTTGTGGGCAATGCGGCTGATGATTACGGTTTACTGAGCCTCTCTTTCAATTACGAAATTCAAAATACAAAAGGCGAAAAAAGTCCTTTGCAAAGCTTGAAACTGAATAAGCCAAGCGGCAGTCAAATCGAATACGACCATCAGTTTGATCTGAATGAACTGGACTTGCAACCAGGCGACCAAGTCAACTACTATTTTGAAGTTTACGACAACGACGGCGTGAACGGTAGCAAATCGGCGCGAACCAACTTGATGCTATTCAATGTGCCAACGGTGGAAGAATACGAAGCCATGGCAGAAGAGAATGATGAGCAGATCAAAGAAGATTTGAAAAAGTCTTTGGAAGAAAGTCGCAAGTTGCAAGAGGATATGAAGAAGATGCGGGAGAAAATGTTGCAGAAAAAGGAACTGGATTGGCAAGACAAAAAAGAATTAGAAAAACTGTTGGAACGCCAAAAGGAACTAGAAAAACAGATGCAGCAGGCGCGCGAGAACTTCGAGGAGAATATGAAAAACCAAGAGGAGTTCAGCGAGCAAGATGAGGACATCGTGGAGAAGCAAGAAAAATTGCAAGAGATGTTTGAAAATGTGATGGACGAAGAGATGCAGGAACTGATGAAGCAAATCCAAGAACTAATGGAGGAATTGCAGAAGGACGGCGCGCTGGAAATGATGGAAGAGATGGAAATGAACGATGAGCAGATGGAAATGGAATTGGATCGGATGCTGGAGTTGTTCAAAGAATTGGAGATGGAACAGGAGATGAAAGAAACCATCGAAAAGTTGGAAGAACTGGCAGAACAGCAAGAAGAACTGGCGGAGAAAACAGAAGAATTTGCAGAAGAGCAAGAGCCATCTGAAAATGAGGAAAATGAACAGCAGGAGGGTGAAAACCAAGAAGGGGAGCAGGAAGATTCCGAGCAAAAAGAGGGCGAGCAGCAAGACAATAAAGAACAATCCGCCGAAGAGCAGCAGCAACAAGAAGAGTTACAACAAGAGCAGGAAGAGATCAACGAGGAGTTTGATAAGTTGCAAGAGAAGATGGAAAAAATGCAGGAAAAGAACGAAGAACTGAGCAAGCAAAAGAATTTGGATGAGCCGCAGGAGGACATGGAGAAGATAGATAAGCAATTGGAAAACAGCGAACAACAACTGCAAAAGCAGCAAAACAAAAAGGCTTCCAAATCGCAGAAAAATGCCGCACAGCAAATGCGTCGCGCTGCACAAAAGATGTCGCAGCAGATGCAGAGTATGCAAATGGAACAAATGCAGGAAGACATGCAGACGCTGCGCCAATTGCTGGAAAATCTAGTGGGACTGTCGTTCGGTCAAGAAGAACTTATCGACAACCTGAAACCGACCGATGTCACTACGCCTCGCTACGTTGAGTTGGTGCAAGATCAGTTTAAATTGCAAGACGACTTCCGTTTGGTAGAAGACAGTTTGCAAGCCCTAGCCAAGCGCAATTTCCAGATCGAATCTTTCATCACGGAAAAGGTGACAGAAATCAAAAGCAATATGAAGCGGTCGCTGGAAGATTTGGAAGAGCGCAGAAAAGGACAAGCAGGAGAACACCAGCGTCGTTCGATGAAAAACATCAATGATCTGGCGTTGATGCTCAGCGAGACCATGCAGCAAATGCAGCAGCAAATGTCCATGCAAATGCCAGGCAACCAGATGTGTACTAATCCTGGGCAGGGACAAGGCAAGCAAGGGCAAGTGCCAAAGGATAAAATGTCGCAGGGTCAGCAGCAACTGAACGAGGAAATGAAGCAGAAAATGCAAGAGATGAAAGACGGCAAAGGTGGCATGGGCAGCAAGGAATTTGCACAAATGGCAGCTCGACAAGCGGCATTACGCAAAGCCCTGAAAGAGAAGCAAAAAGAATTGAGTGAACGTGGCAAAGGCAGTCAGGAGCTACAAGAAATGATCGATCAAATGGATAAGGTGGAGACGGATTTGGTGAATAAAAAACTGACCAATGAGATGATGAAACGCCAAGAGGAGATTTTGACGCGTCTACTGGAACACGAAAAAGCAGAGCGCGAAAAAGAGTACGACGAACAACGCAAAGCAGAACGTGCTAGTGCGCAAGAACCGCGTATTCCGCCCTCTTTGGAAGAGTATCTGAAACAAAGAGAAGCGGAAGTTAATCCGTATCAAACAGTATCTCCGAATTTGAAGCCTTACTATAAATCCTTGGTAGAGAAGTACATTCAGGGACTGAAAGAATAAAGTATTTTAGGAGGCAGTCGTTCTTTTGCGCCCGTCTCCTTCGTGTTTGAAAAGGCGAGTTTATTCAATATTCATCATGGCGTTTAGCAAATTCAAATCATTAATCCGTTTTTGCCAAAAATATGGCTTAGCACAAAACACAACGACCCATTTGTTTAAAGATGTTGTTTTGCCTGATTTTGATATTAGCACCCGACTTTTGAATGATTTGGAAGAGTCTAAAGACTATCCGCTTTATACCGAAAAAGCAAAGTCAGAACTTATTATTAGTCCTGTCTTAAAGGAATTGAAGCGAAAAAATCCATTCATTTCTCTGTTTTCAGGTTTCGCGCTTGCAGTAGAAAAAGAACCCGAATTGAACGGAAATCCTGATTTTGTACTGAGTGCTAAACCCAATCTAGTGGAGATTGAGGCACCTGTTTTTTGCATTGTAGAAAGTAAGAATAAGTCACCAGAAGAAGGCTTTGGGCAATGCGCAGCGGAAATGTACGCTTCGCGGCTATTCAATGAAGAAATGAATGAGCACTATGAGACAATTTATGGGGCAGTGACCAACGGCTTCGATTGGATTTTTTTGAAACTAGAGGGAAATACGATCTTTGTGGATGTGGAGCGTTATTATCTTAATGAGTTACCCAAGCTATTAGGAGTGATGCAGAAAATAGTAACCACTGCAACTTCGACAACAAAATAACAGATATGCCAATCAGTATAGAAATATCTCGTCCAATGGAGAATCAACTTCGTGGCAGGGCAAAGGAAGTTGGAAAAAGTCTAGATCAATTCATCATTGATATTCTACAAGACGAATTGCGAGAAAGCAAAATTTCAGATCGTGAAACATTTTTGCTTCAACAAATTGGACTGGGAATTCCTTTAGCAAAATGGAAGCGATACAATCAGTTGATAGATTTGCGTAATAAAGAGATACTTTCAATTGCTCAGCAGAAAGATTTAATTGCGCTTTCCAATGAGATAGAGCAGCGAAATGCAGAGCGTATGCCTTATGTCTTTGAGCTTGCTCAATTAAGGGGAATTAAACCAGAAACTCTAATCAGAGAACTGGGTATTCAATGAATAAATCTATAAAGAGACAAGTCAAGGAGCGTGCAAAATCAATCTGTGAATATTGTTTGAGTAATGATGAAATAATAAATTATCGAAATTGGAGGCAGAGATTTTGAGTTGTAAAAGCACTTCAAAAATTAGGCATAGCAGGGCTACGGCTCATTTTTTAAGTACTTTTACAGCTTAAAAGATCAAGTCCAAATCATTAAGTTATTGTTTTATCGTTACTGAGTCAAGAAGCGTACTCTCCTGATCCATTTTCAATAGAACATATTACACCATTATCTAAAGAAGGAACAAACGAACTAGACAACTTAGCATATTCTTGTCAAGGCTGTAATAATCACAAATTTACTTCAACCCACGCATCAGATTCATTCAGCAAAGAAGAAGTACTCATTTTTAACCCAAGAATAGACGAATGGGCTGATCATTTTTCGATCGTTACAGGAAAAACACCAACGGGAAGGGCAACCATTGTAAAGCTTCAATTAAATAGAAAAGGTGTAGTAAATCTTCGAAGAGTCTTAAGGCAATTTGGAGTTCATCCACCCAAATAAATTCGTGCGTTTAACTACTTGACCTATACTCAAAATGAAACAAATATTTCTATTTTTCATCCTATGCTGTAGTACTTTAGCACATGCGCAAGTCAGTTTCTACGTCACAGCAGACGCCAAGCAAGTGACCAAGACGGGCTATTTAGAAGTTCGCTTTGTCTTGGAAAATGCGCGCGGTGAGCAGTTCCGTGCTCCTGATTTTCAGTCTTTTAGGGTGATGTCAGGGCCAAGTCAGTCGATGAGTACTTCTATCATCAATGGGGTGCGATCTTCTGAAATGAGCTATGTCTACGTGCTACAACCGACCAAAGTGGGCAAACAAACCATCGGACGGGCAAGTGTGCGGGCAGGTGGCAAAACTTATCGTACAGATTTGCTGCAAATAGAAGTAGTGGAAAGCAAAAATCCAGCGAGTAGTGCGGCGGGCGATGTGACCGATCAGGTTTTTTTGAGGGCTGAAATTGAAGCAGATACTGTATACATTGGACAGCAAATCCCATTGAACTACCGAATTTATACGCTCAAAACGGTCAATAGCTACAACATCCTACGAGAGTCTGAATACCAAGGCTTTTATGCCGAAGACCTACGCCGCTTCAATGCAGGTGTAGTGCGCGAAAATATCAATGGGGAAGAATATACCACCAAAATTCTAAAAAGAGTTGCTCTTTTTCCACAGCAAACGGGTATCATCAGCATTGATCCGATGCAAATGCAAGTAGGTATCGCGAAAGGTGGCGCACGCAATCCGCGTGATTTCTTCTTTACGCCCAATGTGCAACGCATCAATATTGCTGCGCCCAAGTTGGATGTCGAAGTCATGCCACTGCCACCCGATCCACCGCTTTCCTTTGGTGGCGCAGTTGGGCAATACAGCTTTAGTAGCGGAATTGATAGACGACAACTGAGTACGGACGATGCATTGACGATCAGAGTCCGTATTGTAGGGAATGGGGATGTGAAAAGGGTACAAGCGCCTGTTCTCGATTTAGGATCGGCTTTTGAACTTTACGAACCCAAGGTCACAGAAGGTCCAATCAGAGAAATCAACGGCGGTATACAAAGTGTCCGAGAATATGAATATTTGGCACTGCCTAAAGCTGTAGGCGAATACCGTTTTCAGCTAGCTTTCACCTATTTCAATCCTGAAACCGCCACCTACGAAACCATTCCCAGCGAGGAATATCGAGTCGTCGTAACGCAAGGCAATAACCCCATCAGCGACAACTCACCGCTACCAGAATTGGAAGCAGAGGATATTCGCGGCATTAAAGCGAGTACCGTTTTGCAACGACCTAGCACCTCTTTTTTTGGGACTGCCCCTTTTTGGGGTTTGAGTGCTACGCCGCTATTGCTATTTCTTGGTGTCCTCGTTTTTAAGCAAGTCAAAAA
>JBCDKV010000106.1:0-10500 GCA_038746215.1 Bacteroidota bacterium
CCAACCCGCCGCATTTTCAGCAGAAAGGACAGCAATACGTTGCAACACTAGCGGCAGTGCTATGCTTGTATTTTTCGCCAATAATTGTTCTGCTTGCAAGCGATCTATAATTGCCTTTTTTTGGAGTGCCAACTGCCCAATGCTATAAGCTAAATCTAGTGTTTCTACCACCAATTTCAGCCCAAATCGTTCGTGAAAATCAATCCTTGCTTTGAGCCTCACTTGTCGCCCACTTTGCAGTAGCTGCTCCACATCTTTCCCTAATTCTTTGTACAACTTTTTGTACTGACGCGACCAAATCACCGCATCCGCTTGTGCCAAAATTTCGCGTTCTCCTTCTCCTTTTTCCAGCAAATTCAAAAAACGGTGTCCACGCGAAGTATTGCAGGCAGCAATTTCGCAATTGATCCAGACTGCTTCTGGAAAATTGAGCGCGACCACCCGTCGGAGGTGTTCGTGCAGTTCGTAGAGGGTGAAAGCAGTTTTGATAGGTTTGTGTTTATGAAGAGAAGAATGTTTAGAATTGTATTTTCCAGATCGATTTGGCTACTTTCGCTAATCTAGCTTGTCTCCTTTTAAGCAGTTGCGGATTCCATTCTGACATCTCTACTTGCTTGGTCATTTCGTATTGGCTTTCTTGATAAATCTCCTTTTTTTGTTCAAAGTCTTGATTGGCTGCTGTTCTATTAAGCCTCGGTTCGAGCAAGCTCAAATTTCCGAGCCGATTGACTAAATTAGCATGCTCGTCTTCACTGAAATAGCTCTGCCAATACTCACTTTTTTCTATGGATTCTGGTAAAATATGCTCAATAGTAGCAGCCGTTTCCTCAAAATCAAAGTCTTTGCTCGTCATTTGTACCTCTAATTTCACCAAAATATAGCGGATTAATTTTTTCTGATTTCTAGTGTTCAGTGTTTTTGTAGAAAAGGTGTTTGCGAATACTTCATCATCAACGTAGACACTTTTCAATGCATGAGCTAGGTCTCTCGCATGTGCCACTTCCTTTTTACTAATTGCTATGGCAGCTTTGTTGTAGACTTTTTCCAGATCATTTGCATTTAAACGTCCTATAATATTGTATCTAAATGAGATGACTGTACATATCTTTAAAGCTTTCACAAAGTTAGATTTGTCAAAGTATTGGAAAGCAGCTATGACCAAGGATTTATACTGCTTAACTTTGAATAGATTGAGTTCACGAATAGTATCTTTAATATTATATTCAGTATAATCCTCCCAAAATTCGTCAGCAGGCTTTTCAAGTGCATAGTATAGGTAAGCACTTTGCTCCAAGGCGTCTAGTAATTCAAAAACTGCATTTGCTTGCTTGATTTTTGTTTTGAGTCGTTTAAAAAGCTTGTCTTTTGTGACAATCAGGTCGAAAGAATTGGTGTAATGCCTCAGAAAAGCAGGAAATTCATTCAGCCCGATGATGTCGATTATTTTCTTCCACTGATGCTTTACGTGATCTAAATCTGTCTTAGAAGCGGCAACTTTTGAAAACAGAAAATTCTTGAGTAAGTCAGTAGAAGTGAGACCAATACCTCGGCTGTTTAAGGTCTCGAAAACGGTGTAGGCACTCAAATCATCATCTACGGTTATTTGTATGAAAACCAATTTTGTGGATAAAAAATCGTCGATAAAAGCGGCGATTTTTGCCCCTGAAAAATCAGTCGAAAATTTACTGCTCAACTGCTGATCAAAATAATAGAAAGCATCCCAAAGTAATTTATCAGAATCGCTTAGTTTTCTGTAGTTAATGGGTTTTTTGAATTGTAAGAGCGTAGACTGATAAAAGGAATCGTTATTTTCGTTGAGAAATAATTTGCTAGAATATTTTAGAGAAGCAGCACTTTTAGTACCAATGTATTTTCGCATGAGTAATTCTACGCGTTCTTCATTTTGTGCTTTGTCCGTGCCAGCATGAATTAATTTTTTAATCTGATAAATACTCGCTACAATTGCAATGCTGATAGTTGCCAATCTTTGTTGCCCGTCGATGATGATAAAAGATTTATCTTTACTGTTCTGAAGCACAATCGCCCCCATGTAATGCGGGTAGTCTGTACTCGCTGTTTCTTCAATATCAATCCATAAATCCTCCCAATTTTCTAATTTCCAAGAATAATCCCTTTGATACAACGGAACTCGATATATCTTTCCATTTCCAAAAATATCTTCTATATTGGAAGTGTTAGTATCTAGAAAATTATTCTTCATCTAAGGTAAATTTTTTCAAAGGTAAAATATTTTTTGGCTGTTAGTAACGGACAAACAATAAGTTCCTCATTTTGACCGAGCAGATTCTATTCTGATACAAGGCAAAAAACGTAGGAATCCTTTTGGCTGGCGAGGCTTTTTAACATTCTCGCAGTGTTGCTTGCAGAAAAGATTAAGTATCTTTTCAACGAAGAGAACCGCTAGCGGATGGGATGCCAAGGGCAGAAGATGCCGTCACAAATCGGGAAGTTATTATTTGACCGTTACTTAGTATTGATTATGAAATTACCAACAATAAAAATTAAAATTTAATGAAAGCGTTTGAAAATTACATAAATAGTCTAAGCATACAAGAATTACGTGATTTGATACTCAAATTTGCTCCTCAGTCATACGTGGAAGAAGTGCTCCAAAATGACAACGCAAAAAAGGGTAATACAAAGGCGATAATAAGCGCTTTCAATAAAGCACGTACTTACTTCGATGAGTTGTTTACAGATGAAGAAGATTTATACGACATAGATAAATTTGCGCTGAAAGCTGAGCGCGCATTTGATAAGATTAAGCCATTCAGCAGCTATTTGCCTGAACAAATCACCGATATGATTTGCGATTTCCTAGAAGAGGTAGACGAGTCATTCGAAAATAACTATCTGTACAACCACAGCTACAACTACTATGGTGAAGAGGCCTACGAGGGAGTGGAAGTGGGAATTTTTATCGGTGAGTTTATAGCAGCTATTCCAAACGAGCATCGCAAGCAATCATTGTCCCGCATTTTGGATGTTAAGAATAAAATGGGACACGGTCTTGCAGAAAATACAGCACACGAAATTATAGAGAACCTTCCAGCACAAGACTGGGAAGTGTTTACCCCTATCGTGGCGCAAACCAATTTTATGAAGTACCTCGATAGCAAGGAAAAGCTAAGGATATACAAGAAGATGAGTCCCTACTTGGCAGAAAAAAATAAGGAGCAGACGCTGCAAGCACAATCTAATGCACCGCATACTAATTTGGAGTTGGCGCAATTGTATATCACGCAAGCCCGATATAAAGAGGCTTTTGATACACTAGCTAAGTTTATAAAGCAGGAAACTAAAAATAATCATTATGCCTATTATCAAAGTTTAGAGCTATTACATCAGCAATTTCAACTACTGATAAAGCTTTCAGAGGAACACTTCGAAGGAAAATTTACAGGAGAGTGGCTATACAAGTATTTAGCAGTAACTCCTAGCGTGGAGTCCTTCCAATTCGCAGTAGTAACTCGACCTGCTGAGCGACTCGCTTTTGAAAATACATTAGAAAAAGATCATCTGTTTGCCTACTTTGCCGTGCTCGAAGCAGAAAACCGCCTACAAGCAGTAGTGGATGGCTTTGAAAAACATAGCAGTCGTTTGACAAATTTACAGACGCAATATCAATTTTTTCAACGGCACAAATCACAATTTCCAGCAGCAGCAAAGTCAATCTTTAGCACTTTGTTGGAGAAGGTACTCCCAAAAACAGGCGATCATGCTTACCAGCAAGTAGTAGAATATCTAGGGCAGTTGAAAGCAGTCCTGCCAACACCCGAATTTGAACAATTGGTCAAAGTAATTAGAGCGAAATATTATCGCCGAAGAAATTTGCTCAGCTTGCTGAATGGTCAAGGATTTTAGATACACCCGTTTCAGCAAATACGGTTGCATACGCTAAAGGTTCTTGACTAGAGGAAGCTACTTTGCCAAATAGGTAGATTTCTTTTTGCGCATATTTAGAAACTTTTGTCAAAAACCGCCATTAATTATTCATAATGTTAATTATAGGAAAAATTAAAACTTCAGAAATGTATTGACATCGTGCTGCGTACAACTATTTTCACGCTATCCCACAAAATAAGCCGAAAATTAATGCTATCGCTTTCTACCAACCAAATCAATCACTACCTGTGATTTTTCTTTTTGAATACTCACAGTGTGCGTCGATATTTTCTTAGCGTTACAGGCGTGTTGTAATGCAGCTTGCGCCATATTGATGTGTTCTGGAAAACGTTGGATGAAATCCCAAAATAAATCTGCCAGTGCATTTTCTATCGCCAGTTCAGCGTGATTGCTGATGGTCTTTTCGTAAGGTGTGATAACTTCTAATAAATCCGCATAGATTTTGTCCTCATCACTGTAAGTTGGCTCAGGACGATCCTCTAGTTCTACATAGATATCAATATAATTATCATATCTATCTTTCTCGAAACGAACGGGAATGTGCATATCTTCCGCCTCACTTTCGATGGCGTGGATTAAAGACGCAGCCTGTTCTGGATAGTCGACCAAAAGTTGGCGTACTTTCTTGCTCAATTGAATTTTTCGTAGTACCCGCTCTTTATTTGAATCTGCATAAAGACACATCCTCAATAGCCGCTGTAATATTTGCTCTGTTTTTTTAGCATCATAAATAGGCAATGCTAGTGGGTCATCCTGCGCCCAATCAGAGACATCTATTTCACTTTGATAGAACGCTTCTCCCCCACCCTTACTGAAAACAAATGGAATATGCACCGCACAAGCTACCGCCTCTCCAGCTTTTACGGCTGGTTGCCATTTGGGCATTTTCTTAGTAATCCGCATTGCCTCATCCACCAATTCGACGGGCGCACTGCTGGATGCAATTGGCTCAAAATCAGACAATTGACCATTAATATTTACAGTAGCTTTTACCGTGACACCACCCTCCATGTTCATGTCTTTCATTTCGCTATAAATGAAGCGATGTAGATGACTTTCTGCACAAATAGCCTTCCCTACTTTAGATAATTCTTGACAAGACCCAAAATAAGGCAAATGATCAACATTGGGTATCTCATTCTGCCCCAAACCATATACACTCACTTGCTTTTTGTTGTCGGATTGCCACACTACAAACTCTCCACCGTATATTCTAGCGATGTGTGCCGCTACCATCGTTATCTCTGCTTCGTAGGTCGGATAATCTTCTACCTTTTCATTGTATCCCTCTATGAATAGGTGGTCACCATAAGATTGGAACATATTTTTCTGCACGAGTGCTTCGAGATCCTGATACACGGCTTCCATATCCTTTTCCCGGTCAGCCATCATGTAGGCAATTTGGCTTTTCAGCACTACCCTATTCTGCTTTTTTCCCAACAGCAAAATAGCAAATAATAAAAACGGTAATATGGGTAATATTCTACTAGACTTCTTTTCCGAAGGTGGAATTGGTTGATCCATATCTTAGTGTGCTAATTTTTTGTATTGACATAAAGATCAAGTAAATAGCTTATGCTATGCAGATCAAAAGTACATAATTACTTCTTTACACGTAGAATGTTAACACTACATTTGCAATGAAGTAAAATGGAGCATGAGAAATTGTAGGGTGATCGTACCGTCTAAAATACCCGTAAAGTAGTAGTCGTGCCTATCTTTATCCGCCGCATATATAACGAAGCCCGTCAGGATTGCGTGTAAAACGAATGCCAAAAAATGCTGCATTTGATATAGCCCACTAAGCACGTTCAGCGAACAGCATACTAGCATCAGGACGAGACTTGCAATAGCTAAGATTTTACTTTTGCTCGCGCCTAATAAGGCAGGTATAGTTTTGACATTAGTGTGCTGATCTATTGCTAAATCTCTGATGTCAAAGGGTAAAGTAACGGCAAAAATGAACAATAATTTTTCCAACATCATCCACCATATGGCTTGCTGCTCAAAGGAGAAGTTAGTTTCCAAAGCGGGTAGCACCACGCCTACCCAAGTCCACACAATGGCGATCAAAAATATTTTGAGGAAGTGAATATCACGTAATCTTCGCTGCCTACTAAAGGCAGGTAACACGTAGCCCAAGGATAGAAAAGCAGGAATGATCAGGGAAAGCTTTGATGCCCAGCTAAGATACAGAAAACTAATTGCTGCGCCCACCGCTCCTAAGATCGCATATATAATAATGTGTGATTTGAAAGTCGAAATAACGAGATAGCGTCCTTTTGCTTTGAACGCACTCACTTTTTGTAAGCCCTGTATTCGGTGAATCGCGTAGATGAATAAAGTGGAACTAAAGGTAAAAATCAGGAGATAAGAAAAATTAGATATAGGAGCATCGCTAATGAACAAAAGGCTTTGCCAAACACTACACGTAGCTGCGAGTGCAATCCAAGCATTGCTGTAAAGCAGTAGATTGATGAGTTTGAAAAGCAAGGACAATATTGAATATTTTGTCCATTGAAACAAAAAAGTAGGTATTTGGGATTAATTGATTATCTTTACCTCATCTTTTTTTTTGCCGTGTTGAGAACTCGTTCTCGCACGGCTTATTTTTTGGGGCTTTTTTAGCTTATGATTCAGAGAAATACAAGGTTCAAAACCTTTTCTAGGATGAAAAACTTTTCACCCTTAAAAGTCCCTTAGAGCATCTCAAAAACACGCCTTAGAACGTTTTTGAGATGCGACTAATGAAATCTACAAAGTTTGTACTTTCACAAAGTCACCAAATTAGATATACTTAAAACTCATATCAGGCTTAATGCGCTTCAAGGTCTCAAAAATGAGTTTAGCCACATTTTCTACATCTGATTTATGAACCATCTCGACCGTAGTGTGCATGTAGCGCAAGGGCAAGGAAATCAAAACTGCGGGGACACCTTTATTGGAATAAGCAAAAGCATCCGTATCCGTACCCGTTCGTCTGGAAGAAGCTTCTCTTTGGAAGGGAATTTCGTTGGCTTCAGCGGCGGCAATTACCTGTTCTAATAATTTATAGTGTATGGCAGGTGCGTAAGTAACGGTGGGTCCATCACCCCCTTTGATATCACCTTGTTTTTTGGGCGTCATCATGGGCGTACTCGTATCGTGCGTCACATCCGTCACGATGGCTAAATCAGGCTGAATCGTATTGGCGATCATCTCTGCGCCCCTCAATCCGACCTCTTCTTGCACTGAATTGACGATATATAGACTAAAAGGCAACTCTACTTCTTGTTCTTTAATCATCCTAGCGACCTGTGCGATACAGAAGCCACCCATTTTGTTATCCAGCGAACGCCCAATGTACCATTTGTCATTGAGTGTCTCCATTTCATCCACGAAGGTTGCTACACAGCCTACGTGTACGCCCATTTCTAGCACTTCTTCTCGTTTGCTTGCCCCCACATCAATGAATATGGTATCTGTTTTTGGTCGCATATTGGCATCTGAGTCGTCTCGAACGTGGATAGCAGGAAAGCCAAACACGCCTTTTACAATACCTTTTGGTGTATGAATACGCACCCGTTTGGAAGGTGCAATGACAGGATCAGAGCCACCATTTCGGATGACGTGGATGAAACCATCTTCTCCGATGTGGTTCACAAACCAAGAGATTTCGTCTGCATGGGCTTCGATGACTACTTTAAAGGGTTTATCTGGATTAATGATTCCATAGACTGTTCCGTAAGCATCTGATTGCCAGTTGTCTACGTAGGGTTTCAAATAGTCTAACCACAATTTTTGACCCGATGATTCAAAGCCAGTCGGTGCATGATTATTGAGATAGGTTTGTAGGAAAGCTTCTGATTGAGCGTTGAAAATAGACATACCGTTAATTAATCGTTTTAGGCGTGGATGTTGAAATAATGCGGTTTTGAAATTGGCTCGCAAATATATAAATAAATTGTATAGGAAAGATTGATCGTTCTGAAATTAGGTGTGCAGTGAGTCTTTAGCCAGACGCAATCAAAGTTTTAAAAAATTTGAAATAAATCTTGGTGAAGCCCTTGAGATCGCGCAACAAGTATGCCTAAAGGTTTTTTATGGACGGAAACACAAAATTTTACTAATTTTTTCTAAAAAAAATAGTAAAATTTTGTGTTTCCGTCCGAAGAAACTTACTGAGCATACATTTCCACAGGCGGACAAGTACAAACCAAATTGCGATCTCCTGCTGCATTATTCACACGCCCAGTAGAAGCCCAAAATTTATAGCCTTCTCTCAGGTAGGGCAATGGATACGCTGCTTGTGCTCTGCTGTAAGGGAAGTTCCATTTGTCGGCACTGATCACTTCCATCGTGTGAGGGGCATTGTGCAAAACGTTGTTTTCTGAGTCTGCGTCACCACTAGCGATAGCGTCCATTTCTTTTCTAATCGAAATCATAGCATCGCAAAAACGATCCAACTCTTCTTTGTTCTCACTCTCAGTTGGTTCGATCATAATAGTACCAGCGACGGGCCAAGAAAGCGTTGGTGCGTGGAAACCATAGTCGATTAGCCTTTTTGCCAAATCTTCGGCACTAGCCACGGGTTTGAAAGGACGCAAATCGAGAATCAATTCGTGCGCAGAATGTCCATTTTCACCTGTGAAGAGTATATTATAGTGGTCTTCCAACCTAACTCGGATGTAGTTAGCGTTTAGAATGGCATTTTTTGTAGCTTCGGTTACGCCTTCTTTCCCCAGCATTTTGATATAAGCGTAGGAAATTAGGCAGATACTAGTGCTACCAAAAGGGGCAGCCGAAACGGCAGAGATACCTTGCTCACCACCCGTTTTCACAAATGGATGCGTAGGCAAGAAAGGTGCTAAGCTGTCATTCACACAGATTGGTCCGACGCCTGGCCCACCTCCTCCGTGTGGAATACTAAAGGTTTTGTGCAAATTTAAATGACAAACATCTGCTCCAATTAAGCCCGGATTGGTCAACCCAACTTGCGCATTCATATTAGCACCGTCCATATACACCTTGCCGCCATGTTGGTGGATCAGATCGCAGATCGTTTTGATCTCTGTTTCAAAGACACCATGTGTAGAAGGGTATGTAATCATCAATGCCGCTAAATTATCAGCATGTACTTCCACCTTTTCCTTCAAATCTTCCAAGTCAATATCTCCTCGCTCATCACACTTAGTCACCACAACTTTCATGCCTGCCATCACCGCACTCGCTGGATTGGTGCCGTGTGCAGAATCTGGAATCAGCGCGATATTTCGATGACTTTCGCCATTGGCTTCGTGAAAAGCACGAATGGTAAGCAGTCCTGCGTATTCGCCTTGCGCACCTGAGTTGGGCTGTAGAGAGCAAGCACTGAAACCCGTGATTTCACACAAATAAGTTTCTAGTTCTTCAACAATCTTTTGATATCCAGCAACTTGCTCGACGGGTACAAATGGATGAACATTGGAGAAAGCATCCCAAGTTACAGGAATCAATTGCGTTGCTGCATTCAGCTTCATCGTACAACTACCCAGCGGAATCATGGAGTGCATCAGCGACAGGTCTTTATTCTCCAATCGTTTGATGTAGCGCATCATTTTAGATTCCGTGTAGTAACTACTGAAAACAGGATGTGTTAAAAATTCAGAAGATCGCTTTAAGTCATCAGGAATTCTTTTGACCGAAGCTATATCAGTTGCACTAATCCCATCCGTACTTTTTCCTGCAAGCTTTGCAAAAACGGCTACAATTTGCTCAATATCTTCTAGGATCACCGTCTCGTCCAAAGTGATTTGTACCCCGTTTTCTGAGTAAAAGAAATTGATTTGCGCTTCCTCTGCTGCTGCTCGTATTGCTTCCCTCAAAGGCGCATCTACTTCGAGGCAAACTGTATCGAAATAGTTTTCGTGACGTTGCTGGTAACCCAGTGTAGTCAATGCACTTTCCAGCATCTTGGTATAGCCATGCACTCTATTCGCAATCGCACGAATTCCATCTGCGCCGTGCCAAGCTGCGTACATACCTGCCATCACAGCTAGTAGGGCTTGCGCGGTACAAATATTAGACGTAGCTTTCTCTCTACGAATGTGTTGCTCTCTAGTTTGCAACGCCATCCGCAAAGCTCGATTGCCATTAGCATCGCTAGAAACACCGATAATTCGACCAGGGATGAGTCGCTTAAATTTATCTTGGGTAGCAAAAAAAGCAGCATGTGGCCCGCCGTATCCCATGGGAACGCCAAAACGCTGCGTATTCCCAACCACTGCATCTGCACCCCATTCGCCAGGAGGCGTCAATAGAGCTAAACTCAATAAGTCTGCTGCTACAGTCACAAAAATATCCGCCGCCTTTGCTTGCTTTACAAATGGTCGTAGGTCTTCCACCACCCCTTCTTTGCCTGGATACTGCAACAGTACACCGAAGGTTTTTTCATTGAATTGGTAGGTCTTCCAGTTCCCTACCACAACTTCGATGTCCAGTGGTTTAGCCCTAGTTATTAATACGTCAATTGTCTGTGGTAAAACTTGATCGGAGACGAAAAACTCATTGATGGATTCGCCTTTGTTTCTTTTGTTTTTCTGGGCAAAAAACATA
>JBCDKV010000107.1:0-10500 GCA_038746215.1 Bacteroidota bacterium
CTACAATTATATCAAAAAAGCAAGTATCGGCTATTCTATTCAGCGTGTCCGTAGCAATACAAGTGACGGTCGTGATACCGCAGGGAAAAACGCTGCCAGCGTTCGGTGAACAACTAATTATGACATGCTCACAAGTATCCACTGGCACCGCAAAGTCAACCACGGTGCTAGAAAAAGCTTCGGCTAAAAAAACGGTAGTATCTGTTTGGCAAACGATTAGGGCTGCTCCTTCCGCTACACAATTTTGCTTGGGTTTTATCAAGAGAAGTGTATCAGTACAGACGGTACTATCACAAGCCAAATATTCAATATTGATGCGATTGGTATCAGTACAATTGGCTAGACTGAATGCGATTATATCTGTGCCACTGTAAGTAGGAAAATTGCTCAAAGTACTATCCAGACAATTGCTTTGGGTGGTATCGTTAGTCACAATTTCAAAGCTTTGGTCTTCCATGCTGCGTATGGTAAGCGTGGTATCTAAGAGGTAAAGACTATCCAACAGCACAAGGGTATCCATACGGAATCGAATACTCGTGAAGGTGTCTCTACCCGAGTGTTCTAATGCTAAGTGGTAAAGGCATTGCTCTTGGTATTGCGCCGATATCTGGATGGAGTCGCAGGAGTTGTTAAGCGCAATGCTCGCCCGTTCGTAAATGGGCTGCGAGAACTTGGTGGCAAAAGCAAATAGCGCAAAAAACGTAATCAATAAAAGGGAACTGCTAGCGCGCATTAGCTGCTGTATTTTCTTGTATGTAATTAATAAACCCGTCGTGGAAGACCTTCTCGACATCGTATTTTTACGGTTTTCCTTATCATTGTACGGCGCGAAATAAAGAAAGATATTTGAAAGGGTGTTAAATTATTTTTTGACTTGCTCCTTAGCTCGACTTTAGCCTTTTGCTATTAGCTGTTAGCTTGTATCACAAGTACTTAAAATTCAGTACGATAAATTTACTTACACGCACACTTTTTTACTGAGTGTAAGTGAATATAATGACTATTAATGCCAATAACGACTGTACAGATAACATTTTTCTTGAAATTTGTGTTTCCGTCCATAAAACCCTTAGGGCATACTTGTTGCGCGATCTTAAACGCTTTACTGAGTCTTAAAAGTTTAGTAAAACTATCACTACCACAAAATGGAGTATTTTACCCGTTATTCGCATTATTAGCTAAACGCTATCGGCTAATAGCCAACTGCCAACTGCTAATGGATAAAGTCGAGCTTAGAACACTATTCTACCACCAAATGCGGCACTTGCGCTAAATCCCAATCAATGACTAGACCACCTGCTAAGCTACGTGCGATAGCCGCGCCATATAAGTACTCACACAGATAGAGTGCTGCTTCAAAAGACTTAGCACCGCCTGCCGAAGTAATATATTTGCCATCGTGTACGAACAGCAAGTCTTCTTTGACGGTCAAATGTGGAAACATTTCCTTGTAGCGATCTACGTCGCTCGGAAAAGTCGTAGATACGGCTTCCTCCAATAGACCTGCTTTGGCCAGTACGAACGCACCGTCACAATGGGAGGTAATGAATTGTGCCTCTTGATCCACTTTTTTCACAAAGTCAATCATGGCTTGATCTTCCAAATCGGTATCCAAGTGGTGTTCTGCACTTGGCACAACTAGTATATCAATTTTGGGCAGCGTATCAGTCAAATAATCATAGTCGGGCAACAGTCGAATGCCTTCAAAAGTGGTGATGGGTTGTAGGGTATTGGCAACCAAAAGTACATTCATTGCCTTGATGCTATCACGGAAAATGGTATGCTGAAAGATATCGAAAGGTGCAGTAAGCTCAGTATTATAAACGCCATCCATGATGAGGAATGCGACATTGTACCTATCCGCTTCGAGTTTGGGATATTGTCTCGTTTGAGTGGCTTCTTTGACTTCATCAGTTTGGTTGACCGTGCTTGGTTGGCAAGCAAATAGGAGGAGGCTAAAAAGTAGGTAATAGTATTTCATGTTTTGTATTTTTAATTGGCTTCCTAAGGCAATCGCAAGAAAATTTTTCTGTTTATGATGTTGATATGTTTATTCGCCTAACTGACAATAATTTATCATAGAATTAAAATCAAGGTAATCTTTGCAATAAACAGATCAACAATTCAACGAATAAACAAAGTCTAGCTTTTAACGATTGCTATATTGGCTTCCTGTGCAAAGTTCTCTAAAGCTTGCCATACCTGAAAAATATTTTGATAGCACATTTTCGCAATATCATCTTCCGAATAGCCTCTACGTAACAATGAGGTTAGGATACTGCGATACATCTTTCAGACCCGTCGGTAAGCTGTCTCCTACACCATCGTAATCCGAGCCAAAGCCGATGTGATCTACACGACGTGGTCGATCTGGTCAGCAACTTTTTGCACATCGGCATAGACGCTAGGATGCGTTTCCTGAAAGTTTTTGATGACTGCTTTTGCGGCTTCATGCCCCACCTTCTTTTTGGTAGGAAGCAGAAATATAAATCGACATGAACGGGGCATCTAGACCACCTTTCTTGGCGCGTACGTAATCAAAATCACCTTCTGCTGTCTCGATAGGAATGCCTAGGAACTCTTTTTCCAACTTGAAGCTGTTGATGCGCAAACGAAAAGGCAGATCGACGTGACCATCGGTAATAATGTATTTTTGGGCGAGTTCATTGGCTTTGGCTTGGTATTTATCATTGGTGGTCATCGCTTTTTTGCTAGCACAAGCGGTGCTGGATAAGATAATCAGTGAAAATAGTAGTGAACGCATAGATTTTTAGTCAGCTATAATTCTTCAAAAACATAATGTGTATTAAAAAAGTCAATCATTTGATTTCTGATTTTTTCTGTGTAGATTTCATTATTGATCATTAGATAGGCACTCTGTGCTTCAAATTCCAAATGCGTAAATCTAACATTGGAGATTAAGTATTTCATTACGGTGCTGTACAATTGAAAGCGTTTTGTGTTATTATTACTTTCCTCATCGAGCGTAGGCGCACCAACAAATCCAAAGGAATAAGTGTCTTTCTTCTCTAAGAAATAAAGTAAGATATGAGTACAAGTAGAAATAATGCCAGAGGCCATGCGCAGCTTAGAAAGTAATTGATATTTCTTTTGACTATCTCTATGGTTTTTTAGATAGAATTTCAGCACTAATACTTCGTACGGATATTCTTCTACAATTACGATATATCTCTGATTAGCCCTACAAGTAAAGGTGAGCATATGTTCGAGAACAAAATACTCACCTTTTCTTGCTTTTCTATGCTTGATGTATCGGAAAGGGTATTTAGTATCAAACATTAAATCAAATACTCATGGTTTTTATTACGTGTTTCCCAAGCCTCTGCTTCGCTGATTTGGCGAAAACCTTTGTATGTTCCTATCCAAGGTTCGTCCAATTTTTTGAGTGCTGCTGATAGATTAGATTGGTGCATTAAAAATGGTTTAGTCACTCGCTTTATCAACCATTTGTGTAGCCAGCCAGTAGCTTGATTTTCTAAATCAGTATTTGATATTTTATCTATGCTTTCCATATTCAGACTCACCTTATCGAATGCTTTACGAATGCGAACATAGTCTTTATAGTTATTTATGCCTAGGTTGATACGCCTGACTTTTCTGCAAAGGATAAAGACGACTAGTTCTAGGAGTACTAAAGTAAGTGGCAGTGCTAGAATACTTAGGAGATTTGCAATAGACTTACCCACGAAACGCTTGGTGACTTGGTACAAATCACTAACAGCACTTACTAATCTTAGTGCATCATCGCTATCTTGACTGATGTTGTGTAAGGATATTTGCATAATTGTACACTGATTTTTACTAGTTGTACTTTTTGTCTAAACTCGAAGTAATAACGCTAAGTTGAGGAAATTTGTTAAGAAAAGCAACTTTTTTTATACGCCTACCTCACTCCTTCCACACCAGATACAAACCCTTCAAATCTGCCACTCGTTTTGCTGGAATCGCTAGCGCAGCCAATTCAATATTTTGCGTACCAGCTTCTAGATAGATTTCGCCCATATCCAGTATGGCCCAATCTTTTTCGTACACCTCTTTCCTTGGAACGCGATCTGGACTGGCGAGGTACTCTGGGTCAAAAGCCGAATTGATGTTATTGCTAATTTGACGATCCTTACTTCTGACAGCAACCAATGCACCCGTGTTTGGTGCATCAACGGTATATTCTAGTTGCACCAAATAAGTACCTGCTCGCACCACTTCTAGTTCCCAAAGCATTCGATCTTCCGTTTTGCTCCAATTGGTTATCCAATCGTTTGCCCAAGCGTGGCCTTCTTTGAAACGCAAATCACCTAGTACTTTTTGGGCTTCGATGGCAGGTAAGTGCACTTTTTTAGCTGCTGTGTAACCCACTGGAATGGGCGGCGGATTTGTTCCATTTTTGCTTACTTCTTCAAACATTTTTTGATAAGCTAAAGCCAGTTTTTGAACTACTTCGGGTTCATCTATCGCAATATTCTGCTTTTGCGACGGGTCTTTTATCATGTCGTACAACGCGATGCTGCTATCGCGATCAATCACCCAACGATACTGCGGACTTCTCACTGCGCCTGGATGATTTTGAAAAGTTTGTCCGTGGCGGAAAGAATAAATGTTGCGCGCTTCCCAAACCGCATTTCGATCCTCAAACAATGGTACGAGACTCCTGCCATCCAGATGGAGCGAATCGGGAACAGCCACACCACACAAATCAAGCAAAGTGGGTAACACATCAATGTGTGCTGCTAGTGCTGGTATCGAATTAGCTACTTCATAATTGGCTTTTGGATAGCGCAAGAAAAAAGGGACCCGCACCCCGCCTTCATCGTAATGTCCTTTCCAGCCCTTCATGTCTCCATTGTAGCGATTACCATTTGGACCATTGTCTGTCGTAAAAATAAGGATAGTATTTTCCGATAGGTTTTGTGCTTCCAAGGTGGCTAAAATACGTCCTACATTGTCATCAATATTTTCACACATACCGTAAGCTGCTGCGTTGAAATCGCTTAATCCTTTGGCTTTGTACTTTTCAAAATAGCGATCTGCCACCTGCATCGGACTGTGTGGCGTATTGTAGGGAATGTAGCAGAAAAAAGGCTGCGATTCGTTCTGCTGGATAAAATCTATTGCCTTATCCGTCAGTACGTCTGTGATATAGCCTTTAGTTTTTACAGTTGACTGATTATGCGTGAGCTGCGTATCAAAGTAATTGTTCCAGTGTCCTGCACAAAAGCCGTAAAACTCATCGAAACCTTGCCCATTGGGGTCGTTGGGGTACTGTTCGCCATTGTGCCACTTGCCAAAAATCCCCGTCTGGTAGCCCGCACTTTTTAGGATTTCTGCGAGTGTCGTTTCGGAGGTGCGCATCACTTCCCTGCGACCTGTCACGCCCGTCACGCCCGTTCTAGGATGATAGCGTCCCGTCAGTAAACTTGCCCTAGTCGGTGCGCAAACCTGACTGACATAAAAGCGATTTAATTGGACGCTTTCTTTTGCCAAACGATCTAATACAGGGGTGCTGATGGAATCATTGCCATGCAGACTAAGGTCGCCATAACCTTGATCGTCGGTCATAATGAGTACGATATTTGGAGGAGGTGAAGTCATCTTTTTTTGCTGGCAAGCAGCTAGACAATAAGCTAGAAGCGATAGCAATAGCAGTCGTCGGAAAGTGTGGTTTTGCTCCCAAAGTAAATGAGCAAATGCTTGTAGCCAGTTTAGACTCACTTCAAAAATTCTACATATTGCACGAAGAGAAATGCGTTCTTTCAACCATTCACTTTTGGTGTGTTTATTGTTTAGTACAAATTGCCTGCCGCAGCATTTACACTGATGATTGTGTTTCCCATAGTGAGTATGACCATTCTTCTTTTTTATATTTGTGCTATGACAATTAGAACAGTATAGATACATATACTTTGAGTTTTGTTCACTGCAAAGTTACATATTTGTCTTAATTGTCTCTTTTCAGATTACTTTTGATGCACCACCCAAACAGCTCTTACCCTTTTGATTAGAAAGTGTCAACTACTGTTTGAGCGATTTCGAAAATAAGCCACAATATTTTTTTACATATCTTTAGTTTTGCAAATGTAAATTCATAAAATATACTCTGTTCGGGATAAAAAAGTGAATTTTACTCTGTGGGTGCATCTCAAAATGTCGTTTTGTTGATTAAAGGGCGAACTTTCGTTTGTATTTCATGCAGTCGCATCCGAAAATCTGCGAAGGATGATTTTCGGATGCTCCAAGGGTTTTTTAAGGGCAAGAAGCGTTAAAACTTTAACGCTTCTTGCCCTTGAAATCCCCTAGCAGAAAGTTTTTCACCTTTGAAAAAAAACTTTCTGCGACATTTTGAGATGCGCCCTACGCTGTTGACATTTTTAAGTACAAACTATTACATGTATTTTCAAATTTGGCAGCATCGAGCCTGCCAAATTTGATCAAGGTTTTTTCAGCGAAAATCGCTTCTTTGTCCTTAAAAAACCTTGATTTGCTGAGGAGGTGTCGATCTCCTCCTCAGCAAAAACTTACCCTAAAATTTAGCGGTAAATGATGTGAACAAAACCTATCTTTTTTCAAAAATGAAAGCACTTTTTTACCCCGTTTGCAGTATAGGAGAGCGTGTTTCGACAAAAAAGCTGCGCTTTTTTGCTGGCCTACCAACGCTCTAAATCATTCAACTACCGAAAGCTAGTTGTTTTTTCAACGGACTTCCCAATATTTTCACACCTAATTTCAAGATTTGGACAATAGCAAACCTTTTTGGACAATAGTGAACCTCTTTGGACAATAGCAAACCTTTTTTAGACAATAGTGAACCTCCTTTCCACTCATTCATCAGAGCTTTGCAGGGAACAAAAATCCTAGGTATTGAAGCCTTCCAAAGGCAATTGATACTTAGGCGATCAAAGCATTTCAAAAATATCGCAATGATGAAAATACAATTCAAATTCAGCGTACTTTTCCTATTCTTCCTTTTTGCTTTTCAAAGCCTAAGCTATGCCGCTACGATCACTTGGACGGGCGATGTCAGTTCCGAATGGTTCAACGCTGG
The DNA here is from genome assembly GCA_038746215.1 of Bacteroidota bacterium. Lineage (GTDB taxonomy): Bacteria > Bacteroidota > Bacteroidia > Chitinophagales > Saprospiraceae > JAAUTG01. The sequence continues at coordinate 7,058 of JBCDKV010000107.1, forward strand.
CAATTGGTCAAGCACAATACCTCAACCTAGTGATGATGTCATTATTCCTGCTGGACGTCCCAATGATCCCGTTGTAGAATTCTTTACACAAATCGCTTCCATGACCGTAGAAAGTGGGGCTACGGTGACGATAATTTCAAGTACTTTATCTATTAATAATGCTTCGGGGGTTGGTCTTGATAATTCTGGTACGATTAATAATGCTGCTACAATCAATATTCAAAACACAACAGACAATGGGATTTTTAATCAGTCAGGGGCTAGCTTCACGAATGATGGGGTGATTTTCATTGCAGGTAGCCTTTCATCTGTAGGCAGCAATGGTATTCTTAATGAGGGTACAGGCACGCAGTTTCAGAATAACAATAGGATTGACATTCGGCAAGCAGGTGCCAATGCCCTTCAAAATCAAGGAGGTGCTCAGTTTACGAATGCAGTGGGTGCTACTATCAATATTGGTCAAACCACCGCTACCATCAGTGGTGATGGTATCGTCAATTTGAGTAGTGGGACTACTTTCACAAATAGTGGCACGATACTGATAGATAAGATTTCAAATAATGGAATCAGCAATGAAGGAACATTTAATAATGCTGCCAATTCGGTCTTGAATATTGGGCAAAATGATGGAAATATAGGAGCGAACGGAATATTAAATTTTGATTCCTTTATTAACAGTGGAACTATCAATATAGATAATGTTTCAAATGATGGGATTTCAAACTCCATAAACTCAGACTTTAATAATACTGCAAATGCTACCATCGATATTGGGCAGAATGATGGAAATATTGGTGATGATGGAATTTCAAATTTTACTTCCTTCACCAACTATGGAACGATTACTGTAGATAATGTGTCAGATGATGGGATTTCAAACTTCGAAGACTCGGACTTTATTCATGCTTTTAATGGCAACCTAAACATTGGTCAGAATGCTGGTAATATTAGTGGAGATGGGGTAGCAAATTTTGGTTCTTTTACCAATAATAGCACAATTGCTATAGACAATACGACACGTGATGGAATTATCAATGGAGGCATCTTTAATAACGTAACAGATGCAACTATCAATATTGGGCAAAATGATGTGAATATAAATGGTGATGGCATATTTAATTCAACTAGTGCTTCCACTTTTACAAATGATGGGACGATATTTATAGATAATACTATATCCGAGGGGGTCAGAAACTCTGGAACTTTTAATAATAACACCAACGCAAGCTTAAACATTGGTCAAAATGCTGGAAATATTGGTTTCGATGGAATATTGAATAACTTAACTTCTTCTGTCTTTAATAATAGCGGTACGATTGCTATAGATAATACTTCGGAGGAAGGGCTTGAAAATGAAGGGGATTTCAATAATGCTTCAGGTGCAAAGATCAACATCGGACAGCATGGTGGAAATATTGGTCTAGATGGCATATTGAATACAGGTAAATTTAGTCAGACAGGAGATACGATCAAGATTAGCAATACGGGAGCGGATGGCATAAATAATCAGGACACGCTTATGAATTCAGGTGTCATTGTCATTGAAAATGTCGGCAGCAGTGGAATTTTTAACGATGCTGTTGCAGTATTCCTAAATAATGGCACAGCTGATATAGACGCAACTTCAGGTGATGGAGTCGAAAATCTAGGCATCTTCAATAATGCTGCCAATGCCATGCTCAACATTGGGCAGAATAATAGAAATATTAATAGAGATGGAATATTTAATGGTCCTGATTCTGCTATTTTTATGAATAGTGGTACAATTGCTATAGATAGTACTTCTGATAGAGGCATTAAGAATGTAAATGATTTTACCAATGCCGCGAATGGCATCATAAACATTGGTCAATATACAGGAAGTATAAGAGAAGATGGAATATCTAATTCTGATACACTAACGAACAATGGCACTATTACAATAGGTAATACTGTAGAAAATGGAGTCACAAACGAAGGTGCTTTCAACAATACAACAAATGCTATACTGAACATTGGGCAGAATGGTGGAAATATTGATGAGGATGGATTTTCAAATTTTGGTTCTTTTACCAACCATGGGACGATTGCAATAGACAATGTCTCAGATGCCGGAATTAGCAATCAAACTGACGCTAGTTTTATCAATGCCTCAGGTGCCAATCTCGATATTGGGCAGAACGATGGAAACATTGGGTCAGTTGGAATATTAAATCTGAACAGTTCTCTTTCCTTCACGAACAATGGAGACATTCAAATAGACAATGTCTCAGGCACTGGAATAAGGAATCGAGGGGATTTCAGTAATACTGCAAATGCAACTATCAATATTGGTCAAACTGCTGGAAATATTAGGTCTTTAGGAATACAAAATCAATTTAGTTCTTCCATCTTCATGAACAATGGCACGATTGCCATAGACAGAACTTCTAGTACGGGAATCAGCAATCAAGGAGACTTCAGCAATGCAGTAAACGCAAACATCAATATCGGTCAAAATGGTGGAAATGTTGGTGGCAGTGGACTTTCCAATTCACCCACTACTCCTTCCGTATTCACGAATAACGGTAGCATCGCGATTGACAAGGTCTCAAGCGATGGAGTTAACAATGGAGGAGAATTCAACAACGCTGCCAACGCCATGCTCAACATTGGTCAAAATGGTGGAAACATTGGTCAAACTGGAATATCAAATATACAACCTTCTTCCTCCTTCATGAACGATGGTACAATTACTATCGACCATACATCAGATGATGGAATTGAAAATTTTGGTAACTTCAATAATACTTCCGCTGCCATACTAAACATTGGTCAAAATGGTGAAAATATTGATTTCAGTGGTATATTCAATGTCTCCTCTTTTACGAATAGTGGTATCCTTGCAATAGACAATAGTGCAACTAATGGCATTGATAACACAGGCGAATTCAATAATAGGAGCACTGCGAATATTAATATCGGTCAAGGTGATGGAAATATCAGCGGCAATGGAATCTTAAATAGAGGCTTCTTTAGTAATGCTATTTTTAACAACAGCGGCAGAATTACTATAGACGATCCTAGTAGTAGCAGTATTTCAGGTATTGCGATCGTTAGTACTGCTCAATTTATAGATACTACAGGTCTCATCCGCATAGGGCAGAATCACCCTTTCAGCGGAGACGTGCTTAGTGTAGACGATGGTGCTACTTTTGTAGGAAATGATAGTACGACGATACAGTGTGTAGGCGACTTCTTTATTGGAGCTAGTTCCACAGTGAGCGGCATTAGAACATTCGAGCTAGAAGGCGATTGGTTAAATAGCGGGACGTTCACAGCCAATAGTTCCGTAGTGACGATATTAGGAACGTCTCAAAGTATCATAGGTGGAAATAGTCCCACCACCTTTTTTGATTTAACGATCAACAATTCAGGCGATATCGTCTTAGAAAATGATGTGACGCTAACGCGTAGATTATCTC
>JBCDKV010000108.1:0-10476 GCA_038746215.1 Bacteroidota bacterium
CAAACATGCTCTTAGTAACGGACAAAAAATAAGTTCCACATTTTGACCGAGCAGATTTTGTTCTGATACTACTCAGCAAAAGGGATGCAAGGGTTCCCTTTTGCTGAGTAGTAGCAGGACAAAAGATGCCGTCATAAATCGGGAAGTTATTATTTGTCCGTTACTTACCGTATAATCTGATTATTTAAAGTACTGAACCACATGCAAACATTCGACATTCATCACCGCATTGGGATCTTAGGGGGTGGTCAACTGGGAAAAATGTTGACACTGGCGGCTGCCAATTGGCACGCCCCAATTTATATGCTAGAAAAATCCAATCAATACGCTGCTGCGCACCTCGCTACTCGTTTTGTGCAAGGTGATTTTAAGCATTATGAAGACGTCTACTTTTTTGGCAAAAATACAGATATTCTGACCATAGAAATTGAGCATGTGAATACAGATGCCCTACATCAGTTGGTCAAAGAAGGAATCGTGGTACATCCCGCTCCTGACAAGTTGGACATCATCAAAGATAAAGGCTTACAAAAGCAATTCTATGCCAAATACGAACTGCCCACTTCCAGTTTTCAGCTTTTTGACGATGCAAAAGCTATTAAGTCAGCCATTGATAATCAAACCCTTCAATATCCATTTGTGCAGAAAAGTCGAACGGCGGGCTACGATGGCAAGGGCGTGGCGGTGATTCGATCCGCAGCAGATCAGTTGATGGATGTGGCTTCTTTGATCGAGCCACTGGTGGATATTGATAAAGAAATAGCAGTGATTGTAGCTAGAAACCCCAGCGGACAAATTGAGGCTTTTCCGCCCGTGGAAATGCTCTTTCATCCCACTGCAAATTTGGTGGAATTTTTGGCTTGTCCAGCACGTATTTCACTCGCCATTGGAGCGGCAGCCGTCGAATTGGCGAAAAAAACCATCGCTACTTACGATATTTGCGGGCTGCTCGCCGTAGAGATGTTTCTGACCAAATCGGGAGAACTATTAATTAATGAAGTAGCACCCCGACCCCACAATAGCGGACATCATACCATTGATAGTTGCTACACTTCACAATTTGAACAGCACATTCGTGCCATTACTAATCTACCCTTGGGAAGCACCAAACTAACTTCGCCAGCCGTCATGCTCAACCTATTGGGCGAACCCGAACACACAGGGCAAGCGGACTATTTAGGCTTGGAAGATTGTTTAGGTATGGAGGGCGTACACGTTCATCTTTACGGCAAAAAGACGACCAAGCCTTTTCGGAAAATGGGACACGTCACGATTGTACATGAAAATTTAGAGCAAGCTATTATCACGGCAAGCAAGGTGAAAGAGCGGCTGAAAGTGGTGGCACGTTAAGAAATTGGAATTCTGATAATTCCTTGAAAACATTCACAATAAATCAACTCAAACTTATGAAATTACTAGGAATAGATGTTGGCGGCTCTGGCATAAAGGGAGGTATCGTCGATACTGAAAAAGGAAAAATGGTGAGTGAGCGATTCCGGATTCCGACGCCTCAGCCTTCAAAACCCAAAAAAGTCGCTAAGACCATCAAAAAAATAATAGACCATTTCGAGTGGGAAGACATCGTAGGATGTGCTTTACCTGTTGTTGTTGATCGCAATGGCATCTCTAAAACCTACGGTAATATTCATAAAAAATGGTTGGGATACGACATCAAAAGTAGACTGGAAGATACCTGTGGGTTACCTTTTAAGTTGCTCAATGACGCAGACGCAGCGGGGACGGCAGAGATGACGTTTGGAGCAGGAAAGGAAAAACAAGGTCTAGTCGCCATGATTACGATTGGGACAGGCTTGGGGTCTGGTGTATTTTATAATGGTACGCTCGTTCCCAATATCGAACTAGGGCGCATCTTTCATACCAATGGCGAACCTATAGAGTTCTACGCAGCAAGTTCCGCTAAAGAACGCGAAGACTTAAGCATGAAAAAATGGAGTAAACGGTTTGATTTTTTCTTGCGCCACGTTGATCGAATCATTTCGCCTGATTTGTTTATTATTGGCGGTGGCATCAGTAAGAAATTTGAAAAATTTAAAGATCAACTCACCGTTTCCGTCCCAGTCGTGGTTGCCAAGACTAGGAATAATGCAGGTATTATTGGGGCTGCGATGGCAGCGGAGCAGGAAGCGCATCAATGACAGTGTTCGCATTTGTCTAAGTCAAAATGCAAGTTTATCTATGTACTATTCCTAACCGCTTAAAAGTTTTCCTTTTGGATTAAAAGTCTCAACTACTTCCTATATTTGGAGGAACTTGTCAACTCAGCGCATCACTAATTCAAAACAACATGAAAAACATTACGAAAAAACAACTCCTGACCTTACTGCTAACTGGTTTCGCACTCAGCGTTTTATTAGCACAGCAAAAACCACCCAACATTCTGTGGATCATCACAGACGATCAGCGGGCGGATGCTTTAGAGTGCTACAATGAGGCTACGACGGGCAAAAGTGAAAGTTATCTCGGAAAAGTTCTATCTCCCAACGCCAACAAACTGGCTGCCGAAGGAACGATGTTCGTCAATGCTTACAACAATTCGCCCATGTGTGCTATCTCCAGAGCTTCTATGCTGATGGGACGCTATCCATTCAGATCGGGACACTACAAATTTTATTCCCACCAAGAAGCCGATATTTCCAAACCACTAGTTTCTCAAATCCTAAGGACGGAGGGCTACGGAACGGCTGCCTTTGGCAAAACCCATTGGTCGGTGGCTAAGCATTTGGACAACAAAAAAAATAAACCCAATGATATGTTTGATTTGGTTGTTCACTTTAAAGGCGATCTTCAAAACCAGGGACACGGCGATATTTTCACAAGTGGGTCTAAAATCGAATTTATTGATGGGGTTTTTCATCTCTTGTACAAGGACGAAACGACGATCTATCCCGACGGCAGTAAGGTAAAATACATCACCAATGATAAGGAGAAAGCCATACCAGCAAAAGACCGTCAGCTACACGCCAAAGTGGACGAAGATTTCGATATTTTGAGAGTCTACACGCGTCCTCACAATTCTCTAATCATCGGCGGTGTCAATCCCAATCCAGCAGGCGAAACCATAGATGGCTTGATCGTACAAGAAATGAAAAGCTACCTAGCACAGGCAGGAAAATCATACGCAACCATCTCTGGTCGGAAGGTACAAGGGGCGGCTACCGATCAACCACTTTTTGTACACCTTGGCTTCACCTGGCCACACACGCCCGTTTTGCCCCCTAAAAAGTATCGCGACCTCTTCAAAGACAACAATTATCACATCCCGACTTTTAGCACCGACGAATTATCCAATTTCCCGCCGCAGTTGGTGCTACACTACAACGAATGCAAAGCCGACCAGCTCAAGGAATCAGAAAAACTACAAGCCATACGAGACTATTATGCGTTTTGTGCCTACGGCGATGCGTTGATTGGCGATGCCGTCGAATCGTTCAAGCAATATTGTACCGCTCGAAACGAAGAATACCTAATCATCTATACCGTTGGTGACCACGGTTGGCATTTGGGCGAGCAGGGCGTGATGGCGAAATTTGGACCTTGGAAGCAATCGACCCACGATGCTGTCATCGTCGTTGCTTCCGATAAAACGAAGTTTCCAGCGGGCAAAGTAGTCACTGATATTGTTGAGTATGTAGATTTTGCGCCTACTATTTTGGCGACGGCAGGCGTAGATGTTGGTGCTGATACTTACGATTATTTGGATGGCTACGATCTCGCAACCGTCGTGAATGGGGAAGCACCCCAACGCGCGTATGCACTAGGTGAAATCAATGTCGTGAACGGTCATCGTGCTTACATGAGGAATTTGGATTTTGCTTTTTCTATGCGAAGCCGAGACATGTGGGATAATGTACATAGCCCCGATCAAAATAAGGAGGTGCGTTGGGCATTGACTTGTGAGCGTCCGAAAGCAGATATGGCCTTGTACGATTTGCGAGTCGATCCCTTGGAAAAGCACAATGTAGCCGATCAAAAAGAATATCGAGCTTTGGCAGATTGGTTCAGAAATAAATTGGGAACGATTGTGCTGGGCGATGGACGTGTAGAATGTGATTGGACACTACCTAATAGCTACAATGTCAGTAATTTCGCGGGCGGTGCAGATGACAAGCAATTAGCGATTCCAGCCGATTTGATTCCTGTGGTTGAGGAGTGAGGTGGTTGGTGGTTTTGTGTAGTAAATCTAATCCTTTATGGAACGATAGGTCTCACGTACCTGCGCCATAAAGTTCGCCAATTTGCTGGCGTCCAATTTTCCATTATTTCTTACCCCACTGCACAAATCCAAACCGTAAGCTCGCACTGAACGAATAGCTGTTCCAACATTTTCGGGTTTCAAGCCGCCTGCTAAATATACAGCTTGATTGATCTGTGCTACGATTTGCTGACTGATTGCCCAGTTGTGCGTCTTGCCCGTGCCACCTAAGGTTTTGACTGCTAAATTGGGATTGCCAGAGTCTAATAAAATCGCATCGACTTGCGGTGCAATTTCCTGAGCTTCCTGAATGGCTGTCGCATCCAAAACATGGATTACTTGCACAATTTTTACGTTCGGTAAAGCAATTCTCAATGCCTTATAATTTCGATCTTCCAGTGCATCTACCAACTGGATCGTCGTCGTTTTTACCAATTTATAATGCTCAACGATCTTATGTACTTTTGTCTCACTGGTCAGCAAAAAAGTATCTATATCGCTCGGTATTTGAGCCGCAATTTCAGCAATGCGTTCGTTGCTGATGACACCTGGTCCGCTGGGCATCGGTCCGACCAAACCAATTGCACTTGCACCTGCTTCAATTGCCATTTGTGCTTCTTCTAGGCTAGCGATACAGCAAATTTTGACCTTAGGTATTGTATTCATGGAAAGAACTTTAGACATGTTTATCTGCTCACTTGACACTTCCATTTCGACTTGAAAGTGTCAACTACTTCTTGTCTCAAAAAACATGGCGAACTTTAGGCTATTTTACTATTCGTTTGGTAAGCTAATTCAGCATGGCTTTGATGTATTCTTCCCAATCCAGATCGAGTATGCTCAGCCCAATCGTCATAAACAAAAGAATGAGAAAGATCAGTTGCAAAGCAAAATATTTCAATAGTTCGCCTCGCAATCCAATTCTACCATCATAGCCGTTTAACTCAAAGAATTCAGTGCCTCCTGAGACGCCTTTTAGTTTCTTTCGTTGACTTTTGAATTTTCGATGCAATTTTTTCTCCACTTTACTAGCAAAAAATAGTGGGACGGCAATGAGCAGACGCAGACGCATTCTCATGCTTCTAGTATCTTCTACTTGGTAGCGACGAATCCGCCAATCTTTGGAAATACCGATCTTATACAGCTGTTTTCCACGAACTTTAAATACATATACGTAACGATAGTCAAGCATAAGTGCGCGTTGAGTGAATATTGTTTGAAACAAATGTATGCAATTTTTTGGTTTTAAGAGGTTTTTGGGTAAGTATCCTCAAAAATTTCGTATCAGCTTAAAGCTTAGGAAACCCAAAAATAGAGCGATACCCAAGCTAATGAGATGAAATTTTAAGCTCGGAAACGCTACCTGCACTAGTTGTTTTTGATTTAAAGCATTTCCCCATGCGATAAAAACATCTGCCATTGGTAAGACACCTAGTAAATAGCACTTTTTCTGATTCAGACAAAAAGGTAGCCCAAACGCTTCCACAGTGTTTTGTAAACTTCTAGCAATGTCTAGCTTCCCATAACGCATAAAAGTCCGCATCCCAACCAAAGAGGCAGCTCCGCCAATATCCCATAATACAGGGCCAGCATCAATATCGCCTGTTCCTTCTACACCAATTGGATATTCTCGGATGCCTAATAGACCTAATCTCTTTTCAAGGAATAGCGATTGATAGATATCAAATTGTTCTTTTGCAAAAGTACTGTCGATTTCAATTAAAAAATTATTCATCAGACTCTGTGAAGAGCCTCTAGCTTTTTCTGATACGGCTAAAGTATGAGTATCCACTGCATGTGGGATTAAGCCTGTTGATTGATCCAAGTTCAATTTTACTTTGATAAGGCAGCTATCAATAATGGTCTGATACTTGGGTAAGTAAAGTTGGTCGTGTAAAGCAAGTGCTGCTAAACACACCATATTATCTGCTGGCCAGATTGCTTGGTAGTAAGATTCTAAATACTCATAGGATGATTTTTGATAAGCCATTGCTATCTGCTTGCACTTAGCACGGAATCGCACATCCAACAAACTGTCTCGTGCAAGCGACAATCTTTTCCCCATGGCGTAGGCAGTCCAACCATTGTAGAATGCACCGTATTTCAAAACTGTATTTTTAGGAAATATCCTTTTCCCTTCCTCAGATTGCATTCGACCCAGCGATTGATCCATTGAACGAATAGACTGCTGCAACAACGCTTGATCCGATTTGAAGTCGACAGCAATATCTGCCCAAGAAAGTACATAAAGAGCATGTAAAAACAAAAATCCTTCGGGATAAATGCGCTGCATATCCTGAGCAGCACCATTTTCAATCGTCTTCCCAATGTGGTTAAGCTGATGCAATACCGCTACATTTCTGATTCCGTCTCCATCCTCCACAAATTTAGGCTGATCATGTAGTTTGATGTTGATAAAAACTATCCACAATAGCATAAGTACAATCGGAAGGAGTAGTAAGGATTTGAGTATTTTTATCATGTGGTTAGGCTTATGAATTGTGTTTGTTGCGCGGTCTCAGGAGCTTCCTCGGATTCACTTCAAGCATTATTCTAAACATCCCTTAATTTTTTGTGTGTAAAAACAACATCACTTCTGTCCAAAGGGCTTTTTGAAAATGGAATGTAAATTTATTGCTCTAGCATTACTTATTTGGTAGTCACTGACCAAGAAAAGTGAAATCAAGAGAATTTGTGCAATAAATAATTCAACGAATAAACAAAGTCTGGCTTTTGACGATTGCCATAAACAATTTACAGCCCGCCTATTTCGACAAAAACAATTTTTACTATCTTCACGATTTCTGAAAAGGAAAAACAAATCTATAGCTTCAATTCCATTTCCATTTATTCTTTATCTGAATCTATTAAATACTTATGCAAAAACAAATCACACTAGTTACCTTGCTACTGCTAGGGGTGTTGAGCCTTTGGGCGCAGAATGAACCCAAGGCAGTCACCAGCACTTTTGCGTTACAAAAGGTAACGATTGTACAAGCACCTGGGAAAGTCATAACAGACGGGACGGTGGTAGTAAAAGACGGACTGATTCACGCCGTCGGGAAGGATATCACTATTCCTTTCGATGCTAAGATCGTGAAAGCAGATTCCATGATCGTTTATCCGGGTTTCATCAGTGGCGCAGCCCACATTGGCATCCCTAAGGTAGAACAAAAGGACGAAGGGGGCAGAAGAAGACGCGATCCTGATGTGAAAGACCCAGGCAATCCGCCCAATGACAAAGCAGGCATTCAGCCCGAACGTCAAGTACGCGATCTGTTGAAAGCGGATGAAAATTCGATTGAATCCATGCGTAAACTGGGCTTCACGACCGCACAAGTGATGCCAGACGGTAAAATGCTGCCTGGTCAATCCTCCATTATTCTCCTAGCTGGTGAATCCGCTAATGATATGATCTTGATGGAGAGTACGGCACTCTTTTTCCAATTCAAAGGCGCGAGTGGAGTTGCACCTGCTACTGTGATTGGCGTGATGTCTAAAATTCGCGATCTTTACAAACAAGCGGAACAGGCCAAAGCACATCAAACTGCTTTTATGAAAGCACCCGCTGGCATGAAACGACCAGAAAGTGACCCCGTTTTGGAAGCCTTTTATCCTGTCATTGATCGCAAAAAGCCTATGATGATGAAGACCAATACGAGTCGCGATATTTCCAGAGCGATGGTGCTACAAAAAGAAATGGGCTATCCACTCGTTTTCACAGGGGTGAAACAGGGTTACAATTACGTCGATCAGATGAAAGGGCAAAATGTCTTACTATCCTTAGACTTGCCCAAGGCAAAAGCGGATAAAAAGAAGAAAGAAGGAGAAGGGGAGGAGATGAAAGAAAAAACGCCTGAAGAAGAAGAAATGGCAGCATTGGAAATGCGACGAGCAGAAGAGATGAAAAAGATGGAATCACAAGCGGCTACTTTAGCAGGAAAAGGGGTGAATTTCGGTTTTTCTACACTAGATGCAAAAGCTAAAGACATCAAAGCCAACATCAAAAGAATGATGGAAGCGGGACTCACAGAGGAACAAGTTCTGGCTGCTTTGACAACCTATCCTGCTAAAATGTTAGGCATCGAAAAGGTGACAGGAACGGTAGCAAAAGGTAAAATTGCCAACTTAGTCGTGACGGATGCGCCCTACTTTGAAGACGATGCGAATGTGCGCTACGTCTTTGTGGACGGACAACTTTTTGAATACGAGGCCAAAGCTAAGAAGAAAAAGAAAAAAGCAGGGCAAGATGGCGAAGCCACAGAAGAACAAGCCGATGTAGCGGGTACTTGGACGTATGAAATGTCAGTGCCAGGACAAGAACTAGAAGGTATGCTAAGGGTAGAAATGGAAGAAGACGAACTCAAAGTCTTTATGAGCGACCCGTCGGGCAGTGGAGAGGAAGAAGAAGTGGATGATGCCAATTTAGAGGGCGATGTAATGACTTTTACGATGACTGTCGATCAAGGCGGGGGCAGTATGACGGTCAATTTTGAGCTTACTTTCGATGGCGAAGCCTACGAAGGCGCAATGAGCATCGGTGAGTTCGGTTCTTTTGATGTGGAGGGTGTTCGGACTAAGAAGCCTGAGTAGTTATGCTTTAGTATCAATAAAAGAAAAAATACAAATCAGTATGAAAAATATAATATGGCTAACTATCCTAAGCTTTGCTTTTCTAGGGATGGAAGCTCAGCCTGAAATGGGCAGTATTTTAATCAAAAATGGGACGGTGCTGACCATCACAGATGGCATTAAAGAGAACACAGACGTCCTGATTGAGAATGGAAAAATCAAACGGATCGCTAAGAATATCAAAGCACCAAGTGGGGTAAAAACCGTCGATGCCAGCGGACAATTTGTGATGCCAGGTATCATAGATGCGCACTCTCACATTGCCATTGATGCGGTGAACGAAGCGACCAATCCCGTCACAGCAGAGGTGTTCGTAGGGGATGCAATCAACCCCTTCGATATTTCGATCTATCGCGCTTTGGCAGGTGGTTGCACGACTTCCCACGCTATGCACGGCTCTGCCAATGCTGTCGGTGGAGAATGCGAAACCATCAAGCATCGTTGGGGCGAATACGAGCCAGAGTATTACAAAATGAAAGATGCGCCACGTACCATCAAGTTTGCTTTGGGGGAAAATCCCATGCGGGTACATGGCGAAGGGCGCAACATCCAGCCTCGAACTCGTATGGGCGTTGAGCAGGTCTTTCGTAAAGCTTTTGCCGAGGCGCGCGAATATGCAGCAGCTAAGAAAAAATACGAGAATCGAGGGACAAACAACACTATTTTGCCACCCAAGTACAACCGCAGAATGGAAACGATGGCAGCCATTTTGAGTGGTGATATCATTGTGCATTGCCATTCTTATCGGGCGGACGAGATTGTGATGCTGATGAATGTGTTGAACGATTTTGGGGTAAAGAAAATCTGCTTCCAACACGTCAACGAGGGTTTTAAAGTAGCACCTGAGTTAGCAGCCTACGGCGCAATGGCTTCTGTTTTTGCCGATTGGTGGGCGTATAAATTTGAGGTATACTATTCTACGGCTTACAACGCAGCTATTTTGACCAAGAATGGCGTCGTCACTTCCATTAACTCTGATTCGGGAGAACTGATTCGTCACCTTTATCACGAAGCAGGTAAAACACAACGCTACGGTGATCTGAACGATAACGAAGCGCTGCGACTCATCACGCTCAACCCTGCTATTCAACTAGGGATTCAAGATCGAGTAGGTTCTTTAGAGGCTGGAAAAGATGGCGATGTGGCGATCTTTAGTGCGCATCCATTGTCGGTCTACGCCGTTCCGCAAAAGACCATCGTGGACGGCATTATCCGCTTCGATGTCAATGAAGATAATGATGACATGCGGATGGAAGTTGATCCAGAAAAGGCGCAACCCACTTATTTGGAGTTCGATGCAGAAGATCACGACCGCTGTATGCAGGATGTGTACGAGTTTTTTGAAGTTAACCATTAATTGATTGTGGAATTGTTGAATTGATCAACTCAACAATTCCACAACTTAAAAGGGGGCATCTCAAAATGTCGTTTTGTTGATTAAAGGTCGAATTTTCGTTTGTATTTCATGCAGTCGCATCCGAAAATCTACAAAGGAGGATTTTCGGATGCTCCAAGGGTTTTTTAAGGGCAAGAAGCGTTAAAGCTTTAACGCTTCTTGCCCTTAAAATCCCCCTAGCAGAAAGTTTTTCACCTTTGAAAAAAACTTTCTGCGACATTTTGAGATGCGCCCA
>JBCDKV010000109.1:0-10458 GCA_038746215.1 Bacteroidota bacterium
AAATAAGTTGAAATTTGTGTTTCCGTCCGAAGAGAATTACGGAGCCTGCTTGTTGCTCCATTTGCGGATATTGACCTGAACCATATCTGAGTCAAATGTCAAGAAAAATAAGAGTTGTGCAGTCGTTATTTGCATTAAATATGCGAATAATGGATAAAATGCTCCATTTTGCAGCAGTAACAGCTTTACCAGAATTTATTTCAAGTATTGCTTAAAGCTTCGTGTACGTCTATTTAGAGCCTGTTTGGAGCAGGATTAAACTGTAAATCAGTAGTTTATGGTTTTGGCGAAGAAAATAATAGCGACTTTATCGAGTTAAACGAGCGATTATTTTCAAAGTCAGGTTCGGAAAATACTGGTTTACAGGAAGATAGTGCTCCAAACATGCTCTTAATCGCACATTTCCAAAAAAGCTGTTAATACCAGTCACATCGCAGAAAAAGCAAATACAATACTTTACCTTTGTGCGGTTTTTCAAAAACCGAATTTCATTTAATTAGAACAAAACCTTTTTCCGATGAGAAAAATTATGATTTTGGCGTTGACTTTAGTATTTGCTTTCAGCATGAATGCACAAATTCAGACGCCACAACCAAGCCCTTCCTCAAAAATAGAGCAGAACGTAGGACTAGCGACAATCACCGTGGAATATTCACGTCCTAGTTTGAAAGATCGGGTAGCATTTGGAACGGCAGACGAAAAGTCCATGGAGAGATACGGTGCACCTTGGAGAACAGGTGCGAATTCCGCTACAAAATTTACCTTCAGCGAAGACCTAAAAATCAATGGAAAAAATCTAAAGGCAGGCTCCTATGCGATGCTGACTAAGCCAGGTATGAAAGAATGGACGGTCATGCTATTTCCTTTCGAGACTGGAAGTTGGAGCAGCTACGTTGAGAAGACGCCTGTTTTGGAAACCAAAGTGATGTCAAAAAAATCTGGTCGTCAAGTAGAAACCTTTACCATCGATATCAATAACCTACGCAACGAGTCAGCGACCATAGATTTGATTTGGAGCGATTTTGTAGTGAGCATTCCAATGACTTTGGGAACAGATGCGAAAGTATTGGAAAGCATTTCTACCGTGATGAATGGTCCTTCTCAAAACGACTATTACCAAGCTGCTTCGTACTACCACGATACCGAAAACGACTTGGCACAGGCATTGGTTTGGGCAAAGAAAGCCAACGAGTCCAATCAAAAATTTTGGATGGTACGCCGCGAAGCACTCATTCTAGCTGATCTAGGTCGCTACGAAGAAGCTATTGCTGCCGCCAAAACTTCTAAGCAATTGGCAGAGCAAGCCAACTACGAATCTTACATTCGCATGAATGAAGAATCCATCAAAGAGTGGATGACTAAGCTGCCTAAAGATGCTGGAATTAGAACAAAAATGAAGAAGCAAGCCGTCTCCAAGAAAGTAGGAAAGGTTAAAATGGAAGAGCAGTAAACATTGTTGTTTATTTTGATCTCCAAAATAGGCGTGTACGAAGTTTTGAGCAATGCTGAGCATAAGTTCTAAGAGACTTACTAAGCATGGCTGTTGCGCGAATTTACTACATTGAATCGGACTATTTTCTGTTAAGAAAAACGAGACTTCGTACACGCCTAAAAAATCATGGAAACAACATCATTTCTGTCCAAAAGAGACATCTAAATTATCAACCACTTTTTGCGTTTGAATCAACTCGTATTAAAATCTAAAAAATGAAGGCTAAGCTGATCGTAAGTATCCACACACTGCTTCTATTGCTCAGCTTTTCGTTGGATGCCCAAAAGAAAAAAGACGCCAAACAACTGGAAGCTATTTTTGAAAGCTCTACAGTTTTTCAAGATATATTCACTGGTTTTGCCCTTTACGATCCTACCGAACAGGCGTGGCTGTACCAACGAGCTGCTGATAAATATTATACGCCTGCCTCCAACACTAAGCTTTTCACCCTCTACACTGCCTTAAAAATACTAGGTGATTCCATCCCAAGTCTGTTTTATCAAGAAAATGATACTGCTTTCATTTTTTGGGGAACAGGAAATCCCGCCTTATTGTACGACTTACTGCCAGCAGATAGCAGCGTACTCACTTTCTTGAAGCAACAAGACAAACCGCTCTATTTTTCAGATCATAATTTCCAAGAAAAACGCTTTGGCCCAGGCTGGTCTTGGGACGATGTCAGCTACGCCTACCAAAGCGAGCGAACGCCCATGCCGATCTACGGGAATATTGTCCGATTTTTGCACCAAAAAGATAGCCTAGGTTTTCAAACCATTCCTAGCTACTTTAAGGATAAGGTGCAATTGGATCAAAGTATGGACAATCGGCGACCGCGTTTTCGGCGGGCGATAGACGACAACCAGTTTTATTGTAACGCCCACGCACTTGCAGGCAATCGCTACGAACGAGCCGTGCCTTTTCGATCTTCTAATGCTTTGTTTCGTCAGCTATTGAGCGATACTTTACAACGCATTGTTCGAGACTACGAACAAGACCTGCAAGCCTTTGAATTACAGACTTTTTACGGTCGTGTTCCAGCCGATAGCATCTATCAATTAATGATGCAAGCCAGCGATAACTTCGTCGCTGAACAACTACTACTGACCGCTTCCAATCAAATTTTTGGGACGCAAAATACAGAACAAATTATTGATTACATCAAGACGTATTACCTAAAGGATTTGCCCGACGAAGCTATTTGGGTAGATGGTTCTGGTTTGTCGCGCTACAATTTATTCACGCCACGGAGTATCATTGTTTTGTTAGAAAAACTCTATCAAATGTTACCCGAAGTACGTTTGCTCAACCTCTTCCCAGCGGGTGGTGTTTCAGGAACAATAGAGCGTTGGTACGCTGCGGAGCAAGGACAAGCACCCTATGTTTTTGCCAAAACAGGTACACTAAGTAATAAGCACTGTCTAAGTGGTTTCCTGAAAACTAAAAGCGGCAAAACCTTGATTTTCAGCTTTATGAACAACAACTATATTGGCAGTTCAAGACCCGTGAAGCAAGAAATGGAGAAGGTGTTGCAGTTCGTTCGAGATAGTTATTAGTTGCTTTAAGCAATTGGCTGTTGGCTTTTAGCTAGGCATTGATCTGCTATTAAGACTGTACTCCTATATCTCTTGGCAGGAAATAAGGTACTCAGGTAATCAACTGACAAACTTTGTTTTTTTGTTTCTTTTTTATTGAATGTTTGGGCGTATATGAAGCTTTAGGCAATGCTCGGAATTAGAGCATGTTTAGAGCATTATCTTCCTGTAAACCAGTATTTTCCGAACCTGACTTTGAAAATAATCACTCGTTTATCTCGATAAAGTCACTATTATTTTCTTCGCCAGAACCGTAAACTACTGATTTACAGTTCAATCCTGCTCCAAACAAGCTCTTAGCCTTTGATGAAGTTCTTAAAATTGTGCAACAAGTATGCCTGAGAGGTTTTCGTCCGAAGAAATTTACTGAGCATACTTGTTGCGCGATCTTCTGGCATTGACTTGAGCTGTATCTGAGGAAAATATTAAGAAAACTAGACTTGCACAGACATTACTCGCATTAATTATTCCTCAGTAGTTTATCCTGTCCCAATACCCACTAATCATAAGCACACGTACATGAAAATAGCAATTGCACAACTCAATTATCACGTTGGCAACTTCGAGGGGAATCTGTCGAAAATGCTAGCTGCTGTGGAGCAAGCCAAAGCAGAAGCCGCAGATATTGTTTGTTTTGCGGAACTCGCGGTGGTTGGTTATCCGCCGAGGGATTTTCTGGAGTTTAATGATTTTATTGATCAAGCAGAGAAAGCGGTTGAAGTGCTGTGTGAAGCCGCTAAAGATATTGCGATTGTGGTGGGTTCAGTTAGTCGAAATCCAGTGGTGGAGGGTAAGGATTTGTACAATTCCGCTTATTTTCTTGCTGAGCAAAAAGTTTTGCACGTCCAACATAAAGCTTTACTACCGACCTACGATATTTTCGATGAATACCGCTATTTTGAGCCTGCTACGGAATTTTCTTGTGTAAACTATCAGGGCAAACGCATTGCACTCACCATTTGCGAGGATATTTGGAATATTGGTAACGATAATCCACTTTACACCATTTGTCCGATGGATGAATTGATGCCGCAGCAACCCGATTTCATGATTAATATTTCAGCTTCTCCTTTTGCTTACGACCAAGCAGCGGAGCGCATCAGAATTGTGAAAGCCAATGCCAATCGTTACCAAGTCCCTATTTTTTACATCAATCAAAGTGGTGCGCAGACCGAAGTGATTTTTGATGGTGGCTCGCTCGTAGTTGCACCTGATAGCACGGTGGTGGATGAATTGCCTTATTTTAAGGAAACGCTTAAAGTGTACGAACTGGAAGCGGTGCAACAAGCCACCCAAGCATCTGAACAGCCCAAAGTAAAAATTGAATTGATTCACGATGCGCTAGTATTGGGACTACGGGATTATTTTCAAAAACTGGGGCTGACAACGGCAATTCTGGGACTTTCGGGCGGCATCGACTCAGCAGTGGTAGCGGTCTTGGCGGCGCGTGCGCTAGGAAAAGATCAGGTGCGTATGGTGCTGATGCCTTCGCAGTTTTCTTCCGATCACTCGGTCAACGATGCTAGACAGCTCGCGATCAATTTGGGGACGCAATACGATATTGTTCCCATCCAAAGTATCTACGAAGCCTACGGAGCTGCTCTGAAACCTCATTTTTTTGGTACGCAGTTTGGTCTAGCGGAGGAAAATCTACAAGCGCGTTCTAGGGGAATGTTGTTGATGGCGTTTTCCAATAAATTCGGCAATATCTTGCTCAATACCTCCAACAAAAGTGAAATGGCAGTAGGCTACGGTACACTCTACGGTGATATGTGTGGTGGGCTATCGGTCATCGGCGATTTGTACAAAATGGAGGTGTATGCGCTGGCACGTTATATGAATCAAGCGGAAGAACTGATCCCCGAAAATATCATCACAAAGCCTCCTTCTGCTGAATTGCGACCCGACCAAAAGGATTCTGATAGTCTACCAGATTACGAAATTTTAGATCAAATTCTTTACCAATACATTGAAAAGCGACAAGGACCACAAGATATTATCAATATGGGATTCGATGCGCAATTAGTAAAGCGTGTGCTTCGGTTGGTCAACATCAATGAATTCAAACGCTATCAAACCGCCCCTGTCCTGCGGGTATCTCCTAAAGCTTTTGGTATGGGACGACGATTGCCGATTGTTGCGAAATATTTATCGTGATGGAAAATTAGGCGTGTACGAAGTTTTGAGAAACACTCAAGCCTTAGTAAAGCTCCTGAGATCGCGCAACAAGTATGCTTAAAGGAGTCTTATGGACGGAAACACAAGTTCTCGGTTATTTTTCTGAGAAAAATAACCGAGAACTTGTGTTTCCGTCCGAAGAGACCCACTGAGCATACTTGTTGCTCAATTTTCTTGTGTTGACTCAGGCTGTTTCTAAGTAGAATGTTAAGAACAATAAGACTTCGTACAGCCCTAAATAAAAATTAGCAATTGGAGCACTAAGGTATCAACTACTTCTACGACTCAGATAAACATGTCATATTTCCGTCCACAAAAAACCTTTATACATACTTGTTGTGCGATCTTCAAGCATTGCTCAAAATTTTGTATCCGCTTATTTTACAATCGGTAAGCGAATCTGCGAAGGATACTGCCCACCGTGATGAATCGCATTTTTGGCAACCACGCCTTCGCTTTCGTCGTAATTATTACCGCCCGTATTCAAATTCCGCGCGAAACGGGGAAAATTACTGCTGGAAATCTCAATCCTAATGCGGTGTCCTTTTTCAAAATAATTGCTCGTAGTCATCGGCGTTAGGTCTAATTTGTAGACTTCGCCCGCTTCCATAAAGACTTCTTTTTCGTAGCCTTCGCGGTATCTCGCCCGTTGAATGGTCTCATCCAAATTGTAAGCACTCCCGTCGGGATAGACATCAATCAACTTAATGGTGAAGTCCGTATCTTTA
Source organism: Bacteroidota bacterium (assembly GCA_038746215.1). Lineage (GTDB taxonomy): Bacteria > Bacteroidota > Bacteroidia > Chitinophagales > Saprospiraceae > JAAUTG01. The sequence goes on from JBCDKV010000109.1 coordinate 5,991, forward strand.
GCATCGGAAGAAACATAGAGTGTACTTTCAATGAAACCCGTTACTTCGATGCCTTCGGTCAATGGCTCGGAAGTGTAGACCAGAATATCGTTGCGACTCTCCATCAATCGCTGATCGAAAGCACCACCACGGATCGCATTGCCCGTGCAGCATACATTACCGCCGTAGGAAGGTACTGGATTCATCGGATCGTAGCTGAACGCATCCTTGTTAGCTTTGCTGGGCGATTGGAGATTGAGTTGTCCATCGCCATATAGGCTGTTGGCATTTCCATCACTATCCAAGTAGAAGGTCGTCATCTCTGCCGCTGCGGGTGGAAAACTTTCGGCTTGCTGCCATTTATTCATTCCCATCGTGTAATACTGCACGCGAGGTGTTTTTGCTTTGAAGTCATTATTTTCGCCTTTGAGCCAAAGGTCGAACCAAGCGTAAATTTGTTCATCGTAGTTAAGGCGAGCATCCCCCACGCTGCGTTCTCCGACGATTGTATTGGCTTTTGCTCTTGTGTAGCCACAGTGCAAAGTGGGTGCGATGACCAAATACTGATTTTCGCGGATGGCTTTGTCTTTTGCGTTGGTTCTCAAATGATTGAATAGTGCAATATTCGGACTAGTCGAAACATCGTACCAAGAAACAAACCAAAAGGCAGGCACACCAATTTCCATATTATCGTGGTACAGCCCGCCTTCGTACCAAGCAGGATCATTGGGTTTGCGTGTAATCATTTGCTCGAATATTTCTGACTTACCCCTCATGTTTTTAATCAAATCTTGCAATGGTAAGTGCGCCAAAGCCTCCGACATGTCTACACTAGGATTTTCGGGTGCTAAATCATAGAATCGCGCAATCCGAACGAGGTCTTCCTGGCTTGCTCCCGCTGGAATTCGAGGTTTAAATTTGTCATGTTCCACGCCGTACAGCCAAGCCGTGAACAAAAGCTGATGCGCGCCTCCTCTGTACCAATTGCCTTGCTCAAAGTAATCACCAACTCGACCTACGCCCGCACCGAAACCTTGCGGCACCATCGCAGCGTGCGCCGGATGATCTAGTGCAGCCACTGCCATCTGCCATTCAGCCGTAGAAGAGCAGCCCAATGTTCCAATTTTGCCATTCGACCAGTCTTGCGATTTCATCCAACTGAAAGCATCGTAGCCATCAGTCAATGGTACGCCCAAAATATCCCACTCGCCTTCGGAAAAGTAGCGTCCACGCTCGTTTTGCACGACATAAGCATAGCCTCTTTTCACGGCTTCGTAGGCACGCTGTGCCGTTCGAGTGCTTTCCTTGCCATCACGCCAGCGATTAAAATTATAAGGCGTTCGAGAAAAAATGATGGGTACTTTTTCCTTGGTTTTCGGACGGAAAATATCGCTTGCCAAGCGTACCCCATCACGCATGGGCATCATTACTTTTTCCTCTACGACGGCAATTTCTTCTAGCTGCTTCCAGATATCTTGTTGCGCAAAGGCAGTAAGCGTAAAACAGAGGCCAAGCAGCAATGGGAGGAGTGATTTTTTCATACTAAAATAATATTTATGTGTAAATATACTATCGAATGGCTTCTAGTGGATAGCGCGCGAGGACAGTCTAAGGGCTTGGGCAGAGAAAAAATAGCTTAGTCCCTATTCTGTATAAAATTGGTATGCTTTTTAAAGTTAAAGACTTGGTAAGTTTTGAAAACTTGCCAAGTCCAGACCTACTATTTCAATGACAAAAAAGGAACAACTAGTTACTTAGCTCGCTTACTTTCTGTAATTGATCTAAACAACAAGCGTTTCTTGTATAGGGTGATGTCTAATGAGCAAAAAATCAATGAAATCAGCAACCTCTTGTTGTAAGTGTTCTGGAAGTCGTTGGAATTTATTGATGGTCGTCATTGGGCTAGCTAATTGTCTCGTTCTAAGTAATAGTGCATTTAATTCTTGATCTATTGGACTTGGTGGATTTCCCAAAAGTGCTAAACGGATCATTTGCTCCGCTTCCTGATATTTATCTATATCTATGGCTAAATGGGCAGCACTTTTAAATAGAACAGAACGAGTAGGCTCGATGTCATAATCAGTAATCATTAATAGTGCTGCTTGTTGTTCTAGGTGATAAGCTTGCTGATATAGATCTTTGGCTACTAGCACATTTTTCTTTCTTTTTGCCAGGAAAGCTTCTTCCGCCAATTCCATTGCTTTTTCGTGTAACTGATTGACTTGCTTTATCTTATTCATCTTATCACAACTTTACCAGCAATTCTCACTATGAAAAATTGGATTTACTTGTTGTCCAGTAACTTCCCGTTACTGGACAACTTTTCACAAGTCTAAGCAAAATTTATCCAGCAATGGGAATTACTAAATAAAATCCAATTTCATAGCGAGAATTGCTGCAACTTTACAAACAGGTGTACTAAAACGGAATATCCTCATCGGAATTCATTTTCGAAGGAACAATCTGGATATTGCCATAATTAGCATCATTGTTCGCCGCTCCACTTTCGTCTATGTCAAAATCGCCGAGTGAGAAGTCATCTAAATCATCAAATTTAGCGAACTGATCAATAAATTTGAGTTTCACGGTTTTGGTGGCGCCGTGTCGATTCTTCGCAAAAATCATCTCCGCTACCCCTTTCAACGATTGTCCTTCTTCATCTTCCATAATCTGGTAGTACTCAGGACGATAGATGAAAGCGACCATATCGGCGTCTTGCTCAATGGAGTTATGGACAACTATATCATTCGCTAAAAAATTAGACACGCTAGGAACGGTGGCGTCATACACTTGTTCTTCTCCTATCGGTGTAATGGATATGATTTCATCCCAAAGGATATTTGAGTCTATCATATTTTTTATAGCAATCCTATCACCAACCCTCAGTTCATCCAATCGCATCCATCCCTCCAATTTTCTAAAGGGGTGATTAGCACTAGCTTTGATCGTTCTACCAGTTCTAGTTTTAAGCTCATACACCTTTTTAATGCCCGATGCAAAAGCTTTGGTCATCATTTGGCTAGAAAGCTTAAACTGGTCATTCATAGCGATGATGGGAATGGGCGTTTGGTTTTTTCGTTCTGCTAAAGATTGAATAGTCATCAATTCGCCTGTCTCTGCATGAACCAATAAAGTGTCCCCTGTCAGACAGCCTGACTCCCTCAAATCAGATAGCTGCGGTCGCTTCGTTCCACCCCTAGTCTCCACCGCTCGACTCAACTGTGAGAGGGCGATGACTGGTACACTCAATTCTTTAGCTAATGCCTTCAAAGAGCGGGAAATGGCACTAACCTCTTGTTCTCGATTGCCCTTCTGATTATCGCCGCCGCCGCTCATAAGTTGCAAGTAATCAATGATAACCAACTGAATATCGTGCTGCATTTTGAGGCGACGACATTTAGCGCGCAGCTCGAAAATATTGATGCCTGGCGTATCGTCGATGAAAATGGGAATTTCGCTGAGTTTTTCAATTGTCGAATTCAGTTGCTGCCATTCGTAGTCTTCCAATTGTCCGCTACGCAGTTTTTGTCCCGAAATTTCTGCTTCCAAAGACACGATGCGCTGCACCAACTGTACATTGGACATTTCCAGCGAAAAAATAGCAACCCCTTTTTGGAAATCCATGGCGGCATTGCGAGCCAGCGACAAGACGTAGGAAGTATTGTGGGTAACGGTCATATCTTCTAGCAAAAAAAGTCGGTCGCCGTCTACTTCGAAGCCGTAGTAATCATCTACGATGTCTTTTTCCACTTTGATGCCCGTGACTCGCCAATCCACTGGACTACGCCACGCACGGGCTTGTTTAGGCTTGATTTTAACTGGGATTCTATCCACATCACCATAAATCCTTACGCGATAAACCGTCGTTTCGTAGCCGATACTTTTGATACTGGCTTGTTTGGCGGCGATGGATGTTCTAAAGCCTAGCGTATCGCAAAGGAATTTAATTTGCTGGCTAAGTGCTTCCGATTTTTGCGTGATTTCGTAGCCATTAGAATCAACTAGGTAGTGTCCGTCGGTATCCAACAAGCCCGCCAACAATGCTAAACGGTTTTGCTCGCTATTGATAAGGTACTGCTTTGGGATATGCTTATTGCCTAGCACGCCCAGTTCGTTCAAAGCCCCCCTGATGGAGAAGCCTTGCTGAGTATATCCTCTGCTGATGCGATAGGTGGGACACTTTGCTGGATTGTTATGATATTTCTTTAGTGTCAATTGAAGTTCATCGGCGTATGCTTGCAAGTAACCAACAATTTCTTCGTCTTGACTCGCAATCTCATTTTTAGTCGTACAGCCATCTCCCAGCCAGACGCCCAAAAAATAGGGCGGCAAAGACAGTGATTGAGCAGGAAAATCAACGGCGACCTTGTAGCCTTTGTAGTTGGAACGGAATTTTGGGCTAGTATTGGCATAGGCTAGCACGTCTATATTTAATACATCGCCTTGCTGATGTGGGCCTTCGTTTCTGCTGCGTTTCAGCGAAAGGATG
>JBCDKV010000110.1:0-10433 GCA_038746215.1 Bacteroidota bacterium
AATGTATACGTCACGTATTTTGACCATTTAAGGCATGTAAGGACATCTAAGTGAGTGTAGCAGGAAGCAATGGTCTTACTATAGTGAGAAAAGACTGTACACCTAACTTCTATGAACACCCTAGCTCATTGTAAACAGTATAAACAAATCAACAGCTTCAACAATCAGACAAAAGCACTTACTTATTCAACTGCCAATTGTAATCTAAGTAGCTCACTTTAGCATCAGCATCAATTTCTGTCTTGCTGTATTTATTCAAATAGGCAATCAAATTACCGAAATCTTTGGCGTACCATTCAAATATTTTGGAGAGTTGTACCACATCAGCAGTAATCTTATTGGACACAGAATTATTGATAAACCTGCGAGTTTGCTGATTCAAATAAGTACCCAAATTACTAGCCGTCCAAGCTTTATTGAGCAAGGGTGGACAAGACTTTGCAGCACAATTGACCGCAAAATGGATGCGCGGCTCCTTGAATTGTGGACGAATAATATCATGCTCAATATTATTCAGCGAATAGGTTTTAGCTCCAATTTCAATCCACTTCACATCCCAAGGTTTGCCACCGTGCAAATCCGTAATACTTTTCACTGGATAGTTATCGACGATCAGCTTCACTGTGAACGCATTATAAGCATTAATCCAGTAAGCCAACTTTTCGTTGCGCGACCAAGAACTGCTCGGCGCATTGGTTTTTAGCGCCTCTAAATAAGCATCCAATTTTGCTTCCTCTCCTTTTATGCCCGCATAATTCACTTTTCCAGTACTGGTGACATACTTTTGCAAAAGGGCATCCCATACACCGTGATCGACTTTGGCTTGGGTTTGAAAACTTAGGGCTAATAAAACAGCAAACAAAAATGTGTATTTCATAACATCAATATTTTCGTAATAGAATTAGAGGTATTACGAAGCCTCTACTTCCTTCGACAGGGCTTAGTCTGAGTCAATGAAAAATCATGCAACAAGTATCATTGGCAGTTCTCTTCGGACAGCAACACAAATTTCTACTAATTTTTCTCTAAAAAATCAGTAGAAATTTGTGTTGCTGTCCATAAAAAACTTTTGGGCATACTTGTTGCGCGATCTCAAGAGCTTTGCTTATAAGTTACTCTGAGCATTACTCAAAACTTAGTTATCCATGCGAGGATCGCAATCGAGGCATTCACTATTTAAACGTCCCCTTCCACTTCTTGTTGACTGCTGATTGTTGCACTGACGACAGTTTAAAAGTAATTAATAAAGCTTAACATCATGCTAACTTTTCCAACACCAGCGCGAATGGCGATAAAGGTCAATCAATCAGCCAGTCGAATGATTCGGAAAAAGCATCCGTGGATATTTGATCGCGCGATTACCAAACAGAGCAAAGCAGGTAAGTCGGGCGACCTTGCCATCATCTACGATCAAAAGACGAATAAGTTAATCGCAATTGGACTGTATGATCCCGATTCACCGATTCGGATAAAGCTGTTGCACTTCGGCGGCAGTGCCAGCATTGATGCACAGTGGTTTAAAGCTAAAATCGAAGCTGCCTATGCAAAAAGACAAAGCCTTTTCGCTACCGATACCAATAGCTATCGCCTCATCTACGGTGAAAATGATGGGCTACCCGCACTGGTGGCAGATGTATACGCAGAAGTGATGGTTTTGAAATTATACGCTGCGATTTGGCTGCCTTATCTACCGACTTTGTTGCCTTTATTGCAAGCAATCAGTCAGGTGAAATCTATCGTTTTGCGACTGAGTAGAAATTTGCAAAATCATACCCATCAATTACAAGATGGACAGCTTCTTTATGGCAATTTGGAGCAAGCAGACGTACTCTTCAAAGAACACGGCTTACTTTTTACGGCAAATGTGATCAAAGGGCATAAAACGGGTTATTTTCTCGATCATCGTCACAATCGGAAGCAAGTAGGGACTTTGGTAAAAAATAAAACGGTACTAGATGTATTTGCTTATGCGGGCGGCTTTTCTGTGCACGCACTGGCGGGTGGCGCAAAAGCTGTCACCAGCCTAGATATTAGTGCCAAAGCCTTAGAAATGGCAAAACGCAATGTACATTTGAATCACTTAGCGGCTAAACACGAAATACTAGTGGCAGATGCTTTTGAAGCCATGGAGCGACTAGGACGAGCAGGAAAAACATTTGATCTCATTATCGTCGATCCGCCTGCTTTTGCGAAACGAGCCACCGAAGTCGAACGCGCCCTAAAAAGCTACGCTCGACTCACTCGCTTGGCAATCCCATTGGTCGCAAAGCATGGCGTCTTGTTGATGGCTTCTTGTTCCAGCAGAGTAACCGCAGACGCCTTTTTTGAAGTGGTCCTTCAACATTTGAGCAGTAGCAATCGTCGTTTTCAAGAATTAGCACGTACCTTTCACGATATAGATCATCCTATTGGTTTTCCAGAGGGAGCTTATTTGAAAAGTATTTATTTGAAATTGTATTGATATATCGTAAACGGGATAAATTTGTACAAGTAGTTGAATTGTATAATTGCTTAATTGTCGAATTGATAATGAAATATATATAATTAGGACTGTACGCAGTCTCAGTTCTGTTAACAGAAAACAGTCTGAGTCAATGCAAGATAATTGAGCAACAAGTATGCTCAGTAAGTCTCTTCGGACGGAAACACAAATTTCAACTTATTTTTCTCCAAAAAATAAGTTGAAATTTGTGTTTCCGTCCATAAAAAACCTTTGGGCATAGTTGTTGCACGATCTCGAGAGCTTTACTAAAATTTTTCTCAGGCATTACCAAAAACTTCGTACACAACTAATTAGGAACACGCAATTCAACATTTTTTCAGTTCAATAATTGACATGTTTATTGAGACACAAAATGTAGTTGACACTTTCAAATCAATAGGGAAATTTTTACTTCGTAAAAATTTCCCTTTTGGGAGGCTTTGTGGACAGAAATGATGTTGTTTTTGATGATTTTTTCCAAAAATCATCAAAAACAACATCATTTCTGTGCGAAGGGCCTTTTGAAAACGAAATTAAAAACTTCGTTTTTAATTTCGTTTTCAAAAGAAAATGTCAAGTGAGCGGATAAACATACCCAATAATTCTACGAGATAATCAAAATGAATTTAGACCTGCGGATATATTTCTTAAATAGGATACCTTGGTTGTTAGTATGCTGCCTCCTTGCATATTTTCCTACAAATATAGCTGCGCAAGAAAGTGTTTCTTTTCAGCATCTTTCCACTGAGGACGGACTGTCGCAGGTATCGGTCTTTGCCATTGCGCAAGATAGCGCAGGCTTCATGTGGTTTGGTACTCGAAATGGACTAAACAAATTTGATGGCTATCAATTCAGGGTTTATCAAAAAACAGCAACCGAAAATAGTATTGTTTCCAACGACATCCGTTCGCTCTACGTCGATCCCAAAACCAAGCACTTATGGGTGGGTACAGCACTTGGACTGAGCCAATACGATATAAGCAATGATAGATTTTCTAATTATCTACACGAACCCACGGATGACCAAACGATTTCGGGCAACTTTATCAATCATTTATTAAGAGATAGCAAGGGCAGATTGTGGATTGCTACCACTACTGGTTTGAGCCTTTACGAGGACGAAAAACAGACTTTCCAGCGTTTTTTTACAAATGAAAATACAACTGAGAATTGTAGAAGCTGCAATGTGCAGTTCTTGCTAGAAGACGCTGCCAAACAACTCTGGATTGGTACGCGTAATGGGCTGTATCGGATGATAGAATCGGATGAGCACAGCTTCGATTTTGAAAGAATCGATCAAAGCCAACAATTAGCATTATCCGCTACGGACATCCAAAGCATGGCAGAAGATAGTAACGGCAACCTTTGGATTGGTACTTTTGAAGATGGCATCAACTATTGGAATCGAAAAAAAGGTAGTGTAACAGCCTACAGATACCAGAAAGATGAACTCTATTCTTTGAGTGACGATAATATTCGTACGATCGTGATAGATGAGCAAGATAATTTGTGGGTGGGGACTAAAGAAGGAATCAATTTTTTAGAAAAAGACGAGCAGACCTTCCAAATTTTCCAAAAAGATGAACTGGAACGCAATGGATTGAAAGACGATTCTGTACATGCGATCTTTTTGGATGCAAGAGCGAGTCTTTGGATTGGAACTTATTACGGCGGCATTCATAAATTATCAGAGCACTACAATTGGTTCGTGAATTTTCGACACCACCCGAATACAAATTCCCTGAGTGGCAATATCATCAGTTCTTTTGTGGAAGATGAAAACGGTAATTTATGGATTGGGACAGAAGGTGATGGACTAAATTTTTGGAACAGATCGACGAACCAATTTGAGCAATATACTTATAAAGCTGATCTCAGTGATGGTTTGAGTGGTAACAATATCAAACAGTTGATGCTAGATGGCAACAAGCTTTGGATCGGAACATTTCAGGCGGGTCTAAATCGCCTAAATCTCGATACACGCCAATTTGAAGTCTACAAGAAAAAACCGAATACGACTAATGCACTGTCTAACAATAGCGTCTATGGACTACAAAAAATAGCAAACAAAATTTGGACACTTACCTACGGAGGAGGACTAGATGTATTGGATGTTTCAACAGATACCTTCTACCACTTTTCACATCGTCCGAATGATAGTAGCTCGATCAGTTCTGATCTGACAAGAGTTATTTTAAGTCCTCAACAGCAACAAGTTTGGATTGGTACGGAGAATGGGTTGAATAAAGTAGACGTCAGCGAATCGGGGCTACCTATTAAATTTCAAACCTTTCTAAAAGGAAAAAAAATCTATGCGCTTCAGAGGAGTTTTGACCAAAGCATATGGATTGGCACCTTCACCAATGGCTTATATCATTTTAACCCTACGACGGAAGCAATCAAGCATTTTACCACCGCAGATGGACTAGCTGGAAACACCATTTTTGGTATCTTAGAAGTGAATTCTAAAGAACTTTGGCTGAGTACTAATAAAGGACTTACCAAATTCAATTTTCAGGAAAAATTATTTACCAATTACAATTACTCGAGCGGCATTGGCAATATGGTGTACAACTTCAACGCCTATTATGAAACGAGCAAAGGCGAACTGCTTTTTGGTGGATTGGAAGGCTTCACCTTGATTCATCCTGAAAAGATTCAAACCAATGATTTCATACCGCCCGTCGTATTCACCGAACTCAGTAAGAACAATCAGGTGATTCGTGTAGGGGATGAAAAAGGCTATTTAGAACAAGACATCAACGAAACCCAGCAGCTTGTTTTCAACTACAATGAAGCCAATTTCTCTATTGGTTTTGCTGCGCTGGACTATTTGAATCCAGAAAATAATCATTACACCTATATATTAAAGGGACTGGAACCTGAGTGGAATACTACTATTGGCGAACACAAAGTCACCTACGCTATTCAGCGATCTGGCGAATATATTTTCCGACTCAAAGGCTCGAATAGCGATGGACTTTGGAATGAAAAAGAACGACAATTGACCATAAAAGTACTGCCACCGCCATGGAAATCTTGGTGGGCTTATTTAATTTATTTCGCAACCGCTACACTTTTGGTATTAGGGCTGATGAGATTTATCCGGCTTCGGCATAGTTTGGAACTACAACGTATTGCCAAACAGCAACAAGCACAATTGCACGAAAGTAAGTTACGCTTTTTCACGAATATCACACATGAGTTTCGGACACCCTTAACTTTAATTTTAGGACCTGTCAATGATCTGTTGTCCAATAAAAACGTATCTGTACGAGCCACAGAACAACTTACTTCTATTCAAAAAAATGCGCATCGACTGCTGAAATTAGTTGATCAAATTTTGACCTTCCGAAAATTGGCAAGTGAAAACGAACCCCTGCAACTCCAACGAGCCAACATCGTGTCTTTCGTAAAAGAAATCTATGACTCCTTTCTGGAGATGGCGAACGCTCGACAGATTAATTATGAGTTTCGTACAAAAACGAGTACAATTGAGATACTTTACGATGCGGATAAGCTAGAAAAAGTATTCTACAACCTCCTATCCAATGCTTTCAAGTTCACTCGCGATGGTGGCAGTATAGTAGTTCAAATCTCGCAAGATGCCGATCAGGTTGAAATAAAAGTAGCAGACGATGGCATTGGTGTGCCTGCTGAATTACACGATCAAATTTTCAAGCGATTTTTTGAAAATTCCAGTGGACAGCTTGCTACGGTAAAGGGAACTGGCATTGGTTTAGCCATTTCGAGGCAGTTGGTTGAACTGCATCAAGGCACCATTTTTATTGCTAAAGATAAAGGGACTAGTGTTTTTAAAAGCGGCGCGACTTTCGTTGTTCAGATTCCAAAAGGGGAAATTTTACGGAAGCAAAATCAAATCATTAACGACTTGGCATCGAATCCAGTAAGCGCATCAAAGATGAAATCGAAGCGCGAGATTGGCATGGCTAAAGAAGCAAAAACTGACATTGCCCAACGCCCTACTATCCTCATCATCGACGATCATCAAGATATTCGTAAATATGTTACTCAGATTTTTGAAGCAGACTACGAATTGATCGAAGCAGTAGATGGTGAAGCAGGTTTTGAGATGGCAAAAAAGCATTTACCTCATCTTATCCTCAGCGACGTGATGATGCCCAAACTAGACGGGATTGCACTTTGCAAAAAATTGAAAGTGGATATTACAGTCAGCCATATTCCCATCATTTTGCTCACGGCAAAATCGACAACACCCTCCAAAATAGAAGGACTAAAGATTGGGGCAGATGACTATATCACCAAGCCATTCGAGCCAGAAGAATTGAGGCTTAGAGTCCGCAATATCATCAAAGCAAGAGAGGCAGTTAAAGAAAAATTTGTGCGAGTACTGGCTTTCGATCCCAAGGAAATTAGCATCAGCTCTCAGGATGAACTTTTTTTGCAAAAAGCCTTCAAAATTGTAGAAAGCAATATCGAAAATCCTAACTTCAATATTGATCGATTTGCGACTGAACTAGCAGTAAGTCGTCCGCTGCTTTTCACAAAGACGAAAGCACTAACGGGTCAGACTCCCAACAATTTTATCAAGACTATTCGACTAAAGCGAGCAGCGCAGCTATTGAGTATGGGCAAATTAAATGTCTCGGAGATTGCTTATCAAGTGGGGTTCAAAGATCCTAAGTATTTTAGGAAATGCTTTAAAGATCAGTTTTCAACCTCGCCAAGTGAATACAGAGATAATAGGCAGCAGTCCGAATAAGTTTGTCAAAAGTAGCATCTCTCATCCATCTTTTCTACAACATAAATCCAACTATAATTTAGATTTTAACAGATTTTACCTTCAAAAATACCGAAATAGTGGCGTTTTATACAATTTTACCCCTAATTCTATACTTTTATTTCCCTAGCAGCACATAATTTTGAGTGATGAAACTTATAGACGTTACTTAGTAAAAGATCAATAATAACTTAAACCATTAAAATTGTTCTTTTGGCAGCTAAGCAATACAAAAAAGTAAGTCCGTAGCCCTGCTATGCACTGATTTTTTGTATTGCTTAACTACTCAAAATAACTGCTTTTTCTGGCTCAATTTATTATTGATCTTTCACTTGGGACATAAGTTACTGGACAAACAAAATTATGAAACGAAACACCACTACATACAAACTGCTAAGCCTTATTTGCTTTGTTTTGTTAGGATGCTATCTTTCAGCACAAAGAGGTGCTATAGAAGGTACGGTACTCGATGCGGACGGTAAGACTCCTTTGATCGGTGTAAATATTGTCTCACTGTCTAATTTGAATACGGGAACGGTCTCCGATTTTGATGGTAATTACAAGCTGGAAAATCTTACGCCTGGTGCGCAAATCATCGCCTTTTCGTACACTGGCTACGGTACGCAAGAGCGATCCGTAGTCGTAGAAGCGAACAGAACCAAAAAGATTAATATTGTCTTGACAGAATCGGGTGTGATTGCGGATGAAGTAGTCATTACTGCACAGGCACTTGGACAAGCACAAGCTATTCGCCAGCAAGTAAATTCCGAAAGCATTGCCAATATCGTTTCCGCAGATCGTATCCAAGAGCTACCCGATGTGAATGCAGCCGAAGCTATTTCTCGCCTTCCAGGTGTTGCGATCAATAGAAGTGGCGGGGAAGGTCAGAAAGTAGTCATCCGTGGACTTTCACCAAAATTTGCAGCAATCACGATTAATGGCATCCGAATGCCTGCCAACGCTGGGAATGATCGCTCTGTCGATTTATCTTTGATTTCTCCCGAACTTTTGGATGGCATAGAAGTATACAAATCACCGCTACCCGATATGGATGCAGAAGCCGTTGGTGGAACCGTCAATTTGAGATTGCGCAAAGCACCAAGCGATCTTAAGTTTCTAGTGAAAGGTCTAGGTGGCTACAACGAATTGAATGACGATTGGAGAGATTACAAAGGCGTTTTGCAAGTCAGCAAGCGGATTCTTAATGATAAACTGGGTATAGTTGCACAAGCCAGTAGCGAACGATTTAATCGTGGTGGCGACTTCCTGACCAACAACTGGCGGCAGGGTCCAACTGACTCATTGGGTACAACTGCTATTTTTGGTAATTCCTTGCGCTTAGAAGATCGTCAGGAAATCAGAAGACGTCAGAACGCCAGTCTAGCCCTGGATTATAGCCTAGGGAAAAGTAATTTTTCTTTTTTTGGTCTATATAGTAGCACTACACGCGACCGCTCTTCGATACAAGAAAACTACCTGCCCAACGAGCCAGCTATCACCTTCGTGGGGACAGATATTGAGAATCAATTAACATTAACCTCTTTTACACTACAAGCCGAACACCCTATCAAAACGGCTACGATAGACTGGGCAGTTTCAACGAGCAATTCGGCAGGAGAAACACCTTACGATTTTCAAATGCTTTTTGAAAACAATAGCCAAACCTTCGAAAGCAGTTTGAACGCCAACAGCAATCCTCGCAATTACTACGCTTCTGCTACGCCGAGCTTGGAAAACACCTATTTACGGTCTGCCAATTTCAGCAATACTTCGGTGTCGGAACGTATTAACACAGCGGTCTTGAATATAAAAGTCCCCTTCCAGTTCAATGATAATTTTAAAGGATACTTCAAAACGGGTGGAAAGTACATCACGACGGATCGTGCCAGAACAGAAGAATTACTATCAGAAGATTTCTATTATTTAGGTGGTCAGATTGGGCGAGATGCGATTGCTGCCTCTTCCAGAGACTTGACGTTCTTACCTTCCAACGATGAATTAGTGAGCATACTCAGTTTCGTTCAAGGAACAAACGATTTGGAGTTCATCAACGATGACAAGGAAAATGTAGGCTTAAAAGCCTCTTTGGACAACGATTTAATGAGACAGTGGCAAGCCGACCAGTTAGGACTTTTGAACAATAATCGCGAAGTATTAGTCGATAATTATGAAGTAGATGAAAACTTAGCAGCCGCCTATGCGATGTTGAAGTTCGAGATTGGGAGAAGGTTTTCCATTATCCCAGGAGTTCGCTACGAACGCTCAGACAATACCTATCGTTCTGCCATTTCTACCTTAAATGGACGCTATGGCGTGAATGGCGATTTTATACCCACGACTACTACCCAAAACTACGACGAACTCCTCCCCCATTTACACACCAAATTTCAAATCTTGGATTGGCTAGATGTGCGAGCCTCCTACGCCACTACCCTAGCACGACCTGACTTTAATTTCATTACGCCGCGCAGTCAAGTTGACAACAACGCCCTGAGAATCACGACGGGTAATCCAGACCTTTTGTATGCCAGAGCGCAGAATTACGATTTTTTTGTCACGGCTTATCAAAGTAAACTAGGCTTACTTTCCGTCGGTGCTTTTTATAAGTCTATTGACAATATCTTCTACGATTGGCGAACCAATCTGTTCGATCAAGCGACCGCAGATGATTTTGGTTGGTCTAATTACAAAGGATACGAATTGCGCTCTTACATCAATTCAGGGGAATCTACGGTACAAGGGATCGAAGTGGATTTCCAGACCAATTTGCGCTTTCTGCCACCCGCATTTCACGGATTTGTCCTGAATGTGAACTATGCTTACTTAGCCTCTCAAACCGAAGCTTTTTTCCTAACTTCCGAGAGTCGCTTGATTCGACCAGTACCGCCCGTATTCGAGCGAATCTTCACCAATAACGTTCGGGAAGTGCCACTACCAAGCCAAACCCCTACAGTACTCAACTTATCCCTAGGCTATGATTACAAGAAGTTTTCCGCAAGAATTTCAGGGACTTACCAAGCAACACAGGCAAGAACCTATTCTTCCAACAAAGACTTCGACACTTTCATATTAGAATTTTGGCGTTGGGATGCCTCCGTCAAACAACGATTTGGAAAAAATTGGAGTGCCTTCCTCAACCTCAATAACTTCACCAACCAGCAAGACATCAGTTTCACCCGCTCCGAAGA
>JBCDKV010000111.1:0-10417 GCA_038746215.1 Bacteroidota bacterium
GATGCTGGATTTGCCTTGGAACGAGTACACCAAAGACAATTTTGACCTTAAACGTGTCAAGAAAGTATTGGACAAAGATCACTTTGGGCTAGAAAAAGTCAAAGAGCGTATTTTAGAGCATCTGGCAGTGCTGAAATTGAAAGGTGATATGAAAGCACCAATCTTGTGCTTGGTCGGCCCGCCGGGTGTTGGAAAAACCTCGCTGGGCAAATCTATTGCTAGAGCTTTGAAGCGAAAATTTGTGCGGATGTCGTTGGGTGGACTACACGACGAATCTGAAATTCGAGGACACCGCAAGACTTATATTGGAGCGATGCCCGGGCGCATTTTGCAGTCCTTGAAAAAGACCAAAGCTTCCAATCCTGTTTTCATCTTGGATGAGATTGACAAAGTGGGCAAAGACTTCAGAGGTGATCCTTCTTCTGCGCTCTTAGAAGTCCTCGATCCTGAGCAAAATTCTACTTTCCACGACAATTATTTAGACTTGGAATATGATTTGTCCAAAGTCTTCTTCATCGCCACTGCCAATTCTTTGAGTACGATTCAGCCCGCCCTATTGGATCGTATGGAAATCATCCAGATTTCGGGTTATTCGACCGAAGAAAAGGTAGAAATTGCGAAAAAGCATTTAATTCCTAAGCAGCGCGAGGAACATGGGCTGAAAGCAGCAAATATTCGACTCGGCAACAAGACGTTGACTCACATCATCGAAAATTATACCCGTGAATCGGGCGTGCGTTCTTTGAACCGACAGATTGCTTCCGTTATGCGTCGCGTTGCGAAAAATGTGGCGATGGAAGAAAGCTACAATGTGAGCATGAGCGCAGATGATGTTCGTGATATTTTAGGACCGAGAACCCACAGTAGAGATCGTTACCAAAAGTCGAAAACGCCTGGTGTAGCAGTTGGTTTGGCTTGGACACAAGTCGGTGGAGACATCCTTTTCATCGAAGCAAGCCTGAATCAAGGCAATGGAAAATTGACGCTAACGGGCAATCTAGGCGATGTGATGAAAGAATCTGCCACGACAGCATTGAGTTATATCAAAGCACATGCTGATGCGCTCGACATCACCCAAGAAAAGCTCAAAAATCAGGATATCCATATTCACGTGCCAGAAGGTGCGATTCCTAAAGACGGACCTTCCGCTGGCATCACGATGTTGACTGCTTTGACGTCTGCTTTTTCAAAAAAACCTGTACGCGCTCACTTGGCAATGACGGGCGAGATCACCTTGCGTGGGAAAGTGCTGCCCGTTGGTGGCATCAAAGAGAAAGTATTGGCTGCCAAGCGAGCAGGTTTAAAAGACATTGTGCTGTGCAGAGAGAATGAGAAACACATCGAAGAGATTAATGCGACTTACATCAAGGATATCCAGTTTCACTATGTGGAGCAGATGCAGGAGGTGTTGGATATTGCTTTGGGGTAGCTTAGGAATGGGATATAAATAAATTTACAAATTTTAATGCAGCTATTTTTTTCTTAATCAAGGCATAAAAACCGCACATAGCCTGTGCTCTGTAAGGCTTTTTATAACGCCGAGTAAGGAAAAAAGAGCAAGTTAAAATGTAAATTTATTTGTGTACCGTTCCTTACGTGTGCAAAAACAAGATAATAGCGCAAAATAATGCTCCAAGCATGCTCTTAATTCAAATGCTCTAATCGCTTGCGAATAGCTTCTGGTGATGGCAGCAAATCTTTAAAGTCTTTAGGCAGATTTGAGCTAATAACATAAGTAGATACGCCTATTGGCTGATTGGTTGTTTTTAGGGCATATTCCACAACGGTTCTTTCTTTAGACTTGCAAATGACTATACCTATGGCATCATTTTCTTGCTCATATTTGACTTGTTCATTTAAGGCGGTGAGATAGAACTCCATTTTTCCCTTATGTTCTGGTTCAAATTCGCCAATTTTAAGATCAATAGCAACTAAACAACGCAGTTTTCGATGAAACAACAATAAGTCAATAGAATAATCTTTTTGCCCTACTTTCAAGTGATATTGATTCCCAATAAACGCAAAATCGCCTCCCATCTCTATTAGAAAAGCACGAATATTTCTCAAAATTGCTTGTTCTAACTCATATTCTGAATGCTCATTTGAAAGTTCTAAAAAGTCGAAAACATATTCGTCTTTCACTGCTAAAATAGTTTGATTTTTAAGCCCGTCAGGAAGTGCTTGTTCAAATGAGGTTTGATTGAGCAAAAATTTTTCGTAAGATTGATTCTCAATTTGATGAATCAAAACATTTTTTGTCCAGCCATATTTCTTCGTCATTTTGATGTAGAACTCGCGTTGTAGCGCGTCTTTACATTTTTGAAAAATGATGATGTTTTTAGTCCAACTAATTTCTGCAACCAACGGTTGCAGATTTTTAAATTTGGAACACTCTACGTAAAATTCACGCATATTCCATAGGTTTCTGCTTGAATATCCTCTTTCACTAGGAAAGGCTTTCTTCAATTCTTTTGACAGTTTTTCAACCACTGATTTTCCCCAACTATGCTGTTCTTGTCTTTCCACAATCATGCGCCCCAAATTCCAATATAGCTCAATAAGTTGCGTATTTACAGCTCGCATAGCCTTTAGGCGGGCTGTTTGTATAGCTGCTTTGACCTCACTTAGAAAATCTTGGAAGTGATCCAATTCTTTCTTATTCATATTTTGTTATTACATTTTCAGTATCTGATTTATCGTATATCGTAATCAAATAAAGATCGGTAGTTTCCTATTGTTCAATGATTCGAGTTTCTAAATGAGTAATCACTCTTGCTCCACCGCATTTCCCTTTTCCTTTACTTTTTATCACTAACCTAATTTTATAGACATCCGTCTTGATTTGGTCGCCTTGGTATGGATTTTCTAGCAAAGAATCAAAAAGTGTTGCCAAATCTTTTTTCAACAAGTGATATTTTTTATACAACTTCTTTGCCCTACGCTCAAATTCGTCTGTGAGAATAAGATTACAATTCATCTAAAAAAGTAAATATAGATTTAGCCTGTTTTTGTCCTGATTTAGTAGCCTTCACATCTTGGAAACCTCTCTTTATGCTCTCTCCTATTTCTGCATAATATTCATAGAACGCAAATATCTTTTCCCATTCTTCTATTGGTACTAAGGCTGCTGTTTTGCTTCCCTATTCGTCTGCTAGATATTGAGTATTTGGTTGCATAATTGATTTTTTACTAATACATTAATCAATTCTGTATACATATACAACAATTATTATCACTTGATAGTTGATGCAGCCTTACAAGAGAAATACCTATCTTTTCTACGTCCAAAGGCTTATTTTTCTCAATTTTTATTCAAAAACACCTTCCTTTTACGGATCGCTGAAATAATCCTATTCCGATTAAACTATAATTTTAGCAGATTGTATTTCGTTTAAATTATAATATTTAAGGAATACAAATGATTTCAAGGACATTATTTCCAGTATTAGAGAAACGATTGTTTAGCGGAAAGGCACTCATTCTGATTGGTCCACGTCAAGTTGGAAAGACAACGATCATTCGATCTTTGCTAAAAGCACATGAACCCTACTTATTTTTGGATGGCGATGATCCTAAAGTAAGAAGGCTACTCGACACACCTAGTACCGAAGAAATAAAAACGATTTTAGGCAGTCATAAAATTGTTTTTGTAGACGAAGCACAGCGTATAGATAATATTGGCTTGACACTAAAAATTATTACCGATCAATTTGCAGATCTACAGTTGGTGGTTAGTGGTTCTTCTGCTTTTGATTTAGGTCAAAAAACAAACGAACCGCTTACGGGGAGAAAATGGGAGTATTCGCTCTATCCAATCAGTTGGGAAGAGTGGGAAAAAAGCTTAGGGTATCTAAAGAGCGAACAAGATATAAGTAATCGCTTACTATACGGCATGTACCCAGGTGTACTAAATAATTTGGAAGAGCAAGAAGCTGTATTATTTCAGCTCTCGGAAAGCTATTTATATAAAGATGTACTCGCCTTTGAGGGTATTCGTAAGCCCAAACTGTTGCAA
The DNA here is from genome assembly GCA_038746215.1 of Bacteroidota bacterium. GTDB lineage: Bacteria > Bacteroidota > Bacteroidia > Chitinophagales > Saprospiraceae > JAAUTG01. The sequence continues at coordinate 4,016 of JBCDKV010000111.1, forward strand.
AGATTGGTGCAGGCACTGGCTTTACAAATTGGGCAAGAAGTCGTTTACAATGAAGTCGCTCAATTGGTAGGCATAGATGCGAAGACGGTGGATAGCTACATTGATATTTTGGAGAAAGCATTCATCGTTTTTCGCTTACCTGCTTTCAGTAGAAACCTGCGAAATGAAATCAAGCGTAATCAAAAAATCTATTTTTGGGACTGCGGCATTCGCAATGCTGTAATTGGTAATTTTGCGCCTCTAGCACTGCGGAACGACATTGGTGGGTTGTGGGAAAATTTTCTTATTAGCGAGCGGATGAAACAATTGTCCTATAAAAGACCGTTCACTAAATCTTATTTTTGGCGCACAAGCCAGCAGCAAGAAATTGATTATATCGAAGATTATAATGGTCTCATTACAGGCTTTGAGTTCAAATGGAATCCTAAGAAAAAACCGCATTTCCCTACTACTTTTGTAAAGACTTATCAAGCACAGACAGAGTTTGTAAATCGGGATAATTTTAGGACGTTTGTAGAGCTGTAGTTTAGAGCACGTTTGGAGCAGGATTGAACTAGAAATCAGCAGATTTTGAGTTGAGGTTGAGTTTTGCTTTAAGCATCATGTATATTCTAGCTGCAAAGGGCTTGCTGGGTCAAGAGGATAAAAATGTCTTCAAGAATCGAATGTTATGTTGTTCGTATTTCCAATAACTATTCCAACCTACTCATCTTCCCAAAAATCACTTAGCCTTAATTGTAAACCTACTAAGACATCTTCACCAAAAAGCACTTTATCGAAAGCATCCACTAATTCAATCGTACCATTGATGCGATAGATAAAGGTTTGCTGGTTTTGAGGATCAATCAACCAAGCCAAACGCACTTCGTTCTTGATGTACATTTCCATTTTTTCCTTTAGGACTTTCAAGCTGTCTCCTTCGGATCGAATTTCAATAACAAAGTCAGGCGAAATATGGGCAAAGCGTTTGCGTTCTTCTTTCGGCAAGGCCTTCCAACGCTCTATAGCTATCCAAGCAGTATCTGGACCTCTTACCGATGAATCAGGTAGTGTAAATCCACCATTGGAGTCAAATACTTTACCTTTTTTCGTTTGTCTGTTCCAGTGATTTATCTCATAGTTAACTTCTGAATTAAAGCTGCTACCTTCCGAACCTGTTAAATCCATAATAATAATATTTCCATTTGCATCACGCTCCATGTGCAAATCATCATTTAGTATACAGAATTCATAAAATTCTTCATCTGTAAAACTATCCCAGAGTTTGATCGTGACTGTCTTCATAGATTACAAATATATGGAATGAATGGAATATGGATTTGCCTAAGTATTCAAACACTCAAAATAAAATGAAAGTTTGAACACTAGACTGCCCCATTTGACGAGACGCGAATGAGAAGTACATGGTTATTTTGCAAGACTTTATTTGATAAATACTAAAACTGACTACCCCCCCCTAAAAATCCTCCATCAACTGCCTAGCTCTCCTTGCAAAACCAGGTTTCATTTCCGTAGCGGAAAAGAAATCATCGCCTGCTCTTTCGGTAGGTGCTTTGCGATAGAGTTCTATTTCCCACTGTGGGTTATTGCGCTCGCCGATAGCGGTGGAGTGCAGCAGGACATAGTCGCCAGCCGCTAGGGATGGATTGTAAAATAAAAAGCGGATATTTTGTTGTTGGGTAGCAGGAAAATCATTGTACGACCAAATCTCATAAGGCGGTGCGACGGGATCGTCTTGAATATTAATCATACCGTCGGGACGACCATATTTGAGATAAAAATAGCCACGGTCGGTTTCAAAACCAAAGCGAAAGCCCGACTTGAAGGTATTGTCCACTGCCCGTACGATTTCCATGTATTTTTGGTAGCTCACCGCAGCGTAGTCAGGACTTTTTTCTAACCAAACTTCGTACAGAAAAGCCCGTTTTGCCTCCAAATCATCGGACTTGACGATTTTATTGAGTTCCGCTGCTTTTTTATCGGGTATAATGGGCGATAAGGCACGTAGACTGTATCGCAAACCTTCTTCATCCAACTCCCTGACGAAGGCATCGCTATTAAAAAGGACATTTTTGTACTCCCGCCCAAAATTGATGCTTTTTTTTGCCCGCAACTCGTTCACACTATCGCGTACCTCCATGACAAGGACGTATTCGCCCGAGGGTAAGTCTTGAATATCCAAGCCCAAAAGCATAGGCACTAGGGCGCGTGCTTTTCGTTTTTTGTTCGCCAATTTCAGCGGCAGCTCAGGGTTTTCGGCGGTGGCAACAAAGTATTTGACCTGCAAAGGTTCTAGCGTATTTTCGGTATAAATTTCGCTGTAGAACAGCATTTTCTTGGCTTGGTAGGTATAAAATTGCTTGGGAAAGGGTTCTAAGATCATATTTTGCTTAGCGAAGGGATGCTTAGTATCGGTAAGGGGCGCAGTAGAGGCAATGAGTTCAATATCAGATAGTTCAATTGGATTTTGGTTGTAATTCAGCAGTAGTTGTTGCTGAAATACTTTAGTACTATCCGCTTGATTTTGATCGGTCAGGGAGACTTCTACTAAGTACGCTCCGTTGGGGATGGCATAGCGTCTCAAATCTACAAAATCCGCGATTTCCTCTCCTTCTGGACTCACCAAATTGAACTTATCTGCTAGCACGATTTGTTCGGCTTGTTTAACGAGTAGTGTTACCGAAACGTTTGCTTGTTTAAAACTGTCTGCCTCCGTAAAAGCTATACTTTGCCCCGCTACGTAAGTGTACAACTCAAAGTAGGTTTGCGCACCGTCTCTGTAGCCTGCTAAGGAAATATTAGCTTCTATGGCAAAAGTGCTGCAAAACTGAAAAGTAGCAAGTAGTGTGATTACAAAAGTTCTCATTATTCGGTGGATTTACCTAAAATCAGTAGAAAGTCTATGGCTTGAATCTGGGTCGATAAAATCAAAGCGGTATCATTAAGGGATTCTATTTGATAGTCATTTTCGACTTGTTCGTTGCGCTGTTCAATGATCGTACCATTCAGTGCATAATCGCTCGCACCATCCATGGTCGGCATATTGGTTTCCATTTGCCCCGCGCCGTCAAAGTCAAAATATAAATCCCCTAACATAACGGTCGGACTACCATTTTTAGTGGCTTTTTTGAGCTCCCATTTGCCAGTCAGCAAATCGGTATTGATTTCGGATTTTGGGTCTTCGCCACAGGCTAAGATGATACCTGCAAAGCTTAAAAATAACAAAAGATTTCTCATACTATCAGTAGTGTATTATTAGAATGCAAATAACGAATGAAATACTCCATTTTACGGCAGTACAGCTTCACTGAACTTTAGTAAAGTCCTCGGGATCGCGCAACAAGTATGTCTAAGGGTTTTTTATGAACGGAAACACAAATTATCAGTTATCTTTCTCAGGAAAAATAACTGATAATTTGTGTTTCCGTCCGAAGAGAATTACCAAGCATACTTGTTGCGCGATTTTCGGACATTGACTTGAACTATATTTGAGTCTAATGTCAAGAAAAATGAGATTTGTACAGTCGTTATTTCATCTTTACTCAGAAAGGCAATTACGAGCAGATTATTCTTAAGCAAGTAAACATTATCAACAGCTTAAACAAGCAATAACCTTTCTTTTATTCTTGTAACAATTAAATTTCTGCTTCGGTTTTTTTTCGCTTCCAACGCCGATGCGTCCAAAGCCAATTGTGTGGGGTCTGCTGGATTTGTTGTTCTAGTATTCTGGTGTGCTGTTCCGTGATGACGCCCGTCGTACTGGTCATGGGTTGTTCTTCTACCACCTCAAAAATAATCTCATAGTAGCCTCTACGCACCCTCTTAATATTGGTGATAAGTACTACATAGTTATAGCGTTTGGCGTAGACTTCTGCGCCCATCATCACGGCAGTTTCTTGGTGCAAAAAAGTCGTCCAATGTACTTTCTGACGACTGGAAGGGGCTTGGTCACTCGCAAAAACGACTGCCAATTGGTTTTGATCCATTTGTTTCACAGCGGTCTTAAAATCATCTTTTCGGATGAGTTGCATACCAAAACGTGCCCTCGATTGCTTAATCACTTTTTCCAGAAAGGGATTAGATAAACGTTTGTAAATCGCTATGACTTGCTGCGGGATATACAAGCCAAAACCAACGACTGCCCATTCCCAATTGCCACAGTGTCCAGAAGTAATCGCGACGCTTCGCCCCTGATTCTTATAGTATTCAAACAACTCAGGATTGATGATTTTTACCCGTCGTTTCAATTCAGCCCTTGGCATAGAGAATAGGCGAATCGTTTCCACCATCACATCACAAAAGTGTCGAAAAAATGTTTTTGCGTGGGCTTGTATTGCTGCCTCTTCCTGCGCTGGAAAAGAGCGTCGCATATTCTCTAGCACCAGTTTTTTTCGGTAACCCGCTAAGTAATAGAGCAAAAAGAATAGCACATCTGATAACCGATGCAGTATGGGCAAAGGCAAGTAGGACAAGGGTTTAATGATTAAATAAAATAGAAGTCTAGTTAGCATTTATTTGGATTCAGCTTTTTTGAAATGGGATTCCATGGTGAAAGCTCAATATTAATATTTCACTGACCCATGAAATTATACAAATCTAGTGATTTTTTGCTGTGTTTTTTCGGATAGCTATGCTTATAAGTGTTTCTTTGCGTAGATAGATCGCCAAAATTAGTCGTTCTGTCGAGTACGTAAAAACAAGCGAATAAATTATGATAGCAACATTGCGAAAAGCCTACAACGATTCTTTTGTGACGGCTAAATACCAACAACTTTTGCAGGAAATAGAATACACCTACGGTCATCGTCCACCTTTTCGAATTGCGGAAACTCCCGTTTTTGTAGGAAAAGAGATGAGAGACATGCTTTTTGACGCTTGTGAACAAATCATAGATGTCATTGTGCAACCCAATTTCAAAGAACTGTCGTCAGGTGCTTTGCTATCAGGACAAATTGTTCCCAACGAAACCGATCACACCACTTTTTTGCAAATGGATTTTGGCATTTGCATGGATGAAAATGGTAATTTGACGCCGCAATTAATCGAAGTACAGGGCTTTCCATCCCTCTATTTTTATCAATACATTATCGCTGATTTATACCGCAAGTATTTCAGTATCCCCGAAGATATTTCCCCACTTTTTGGTGGCATGGATCGCGACCGCTACCTCGAACTGTTGCGAAAAATCATAGTTGGAGATTATCCGCCCGAAAATGCAATCATACTGGAGACAGAACCTGATCAACAAGCTACACTAATTGATTTTATTGTTGGTAAGCATCTTTTGGGGATTCCTTATAAATGTGTCACGGACTTGATTTGTGAAGGTAGGGAAGTTTATTACAAAGAAAATGGGCGAAAAATCAAAGTGCATCGGATTTTCAATCGCGTCATTTTTGATGAACTCATTCGGCGAGATGACCTGAAACGAGAATTCCTGTTTACTGAAGAACACGACGTGGAATGGATTGGACACCCCAATTGGTTTTTCCGCATCAGCAAACATACCCTTCCTTTGTTAGGGCATATTCCCTATGTGCCCAACTCTTTTTTCTTAAGTGATATAGATCACATTCCCGAAGATTTGCACAATTATGTGTTGAAACCGCTTTATTCTTTCTCTGGGACAGGCGTTATCATCAATCTCAATCGCTATGATTTTGATAGTATCAAAGACCCTGAAAATTACATTTTACAACGCAAAGTTACCTATGCGCCCGTTGTAGAAACGCCCAATGTACCCGCCAAATGCGAAATTAGGATGCTAACGATTTGGGAAAGGGGCAAAGCAAGACCCATTATGGTCAACAATCTTGCTCGTTTGAGTAAAGGGGAGATGATTGGCGTAAAATATAATAAGGACAAGGATTGGGTAGGTGGTAGCGTAGGTTTTTTTGAGCAATAATGCGAATAACAACTATACATATCTCGTTTTTCCTGACATTTGACTCAGATATAGTTTAGGTCAATATCCATAAATTGAGCAACAAGTATGCTCATTAATTCTCTTCGGACGGAAACACCGATTATCAGTTATTTTTCTCAGAAAAAATAACTGATAATCGGTGTTTCCGTCTATAAAAATTCTTTAGGCATACTTGTTGCGCGATCTCAAGCACTTTACTAAGTTTCAAAAGTTTAGCAAAGCTGTACTATCGCAAAATGAAGCATTTTACCTGTTATTCGCATCAATAGCAATTCTTCACTAGAAAATTCTTTGATAGTTTGCGAAGCCTTGGAGCATTCTGCTTGGAGTGCTAGAAGGCTTTGTAAACTTAACTTTACAAAACTAACAACGCGCCAATCCGCCCACTACTTTTGCAAAGCGTTCACACAGTATATACTGCAAACGGGGTAAAAAAGTGCTTTCATTTTTGAAAAAAGATAGGTTTTTTGTTCACA
>JBCDKV010000112.1:0-10374 GCA_038746215.1 Bacteroidota bacterium
GGTGAAGGTTCTGTTCGTTGCCATTTTTTTATTGTTTACTTGTCAACTCCTTGAACTACCGAGTTAAGGGAATTTGTAATAAATAAGTTACCCAAATTTTTAAGAATTATCGCAAACTAATACAAGGCGCGAAGAAGGAAGATAGCCTGTGTTACCTGACTGATGAGCAACGCAGTAGTAGTTTGGGAGAAAATTAAAAATGGGTAGGGTATTTTTTACAAGTTCCCTGAATCACAGCAGTTCAAAAAAAATCCCGAACACGTAGATGCGCTCGGGAAAGCTATGATTAATTTCTTATTGTACTATTGATCGTCGCACTGCACAATTCAACAAATAAACAGTTCAACGATTCAACATTTAATCTATCCATCTGCCAAAGCAGCCGCACCACCCACAATTTCAGAAATCTCTTTCGTAATCGCTTCCTGACGTGCTTTGTTATAGGCGATTTTCAGTTCTTTCTGTAATTCTTCGGCATTTTCTGTCGCATTGTCCATCGCCGTCATACGTGCGCCGTGTTCAGAAGCATGCGTATCTAGTAAATACTTTTGGAACTGCGTTTGCAAAATACTCGGAATCAAATATTCCAGTAAGCTTGCTTGGTCTGGCTCAAAGATGTAATTAGCTTTGGTATTATCATCTTCTTCTGCATCTAGCTTAGCGACGGGTAAAAACTGCGCTACTTCTGGTACTTGCGTCACCACATTGCGGAAACGACTGTACGAGACGTCTATCGCATCGTATTTACCTTCCTCAAAAGCAGTCATTAGCATCTGTGAGACTTTCGCTACATTATCAAAAGTCAAATCATCAAAGAGCAGGATATGATCTTCTACTAAATTGACGCGATCTCCATAATTTCTACGGAAGAAGTCTGCCCCTTTCTTGCCAATAGGTAAAATTGTCAAGCCACCACTTTTTAGCAAATCTTGGTAATCTTCGTTGATCTTCGCCAAAGCTGCTTTAATAACGTTGGTATTGAAAGCACCCGCCAATCCACGATTGGAAGTCACGACCACTAAGCAAGCATTCTGCACTTCTCGCGCTACGCCAAAAGACGTATCCACATCCCCATCCAAATTGGATAAGATATTGACCAAAATTTGTTGCTGCTTATTGGCGTAAGGACGCATTTGTTGGATCGCTTGTTGCGCACGACGCAACTTCGCAGCCGCCACCATCTTCATCGCCTTCGTGATCTGCTGCGTTTTTTTGACCGAACTAATCCGTTCCCGTACTTCTTTTAATGCTCCAGACATATATGAATGGTATTAGGTATTTATGCGAATAACGGCAGTGCAGATTTCATTTTTATTGACATTTAACTCAGACATAGTTCAGGTTAATATCCGCGAATTGAGCAACAAGTATACTCAGTAAATTTCTTCGGACGGAAACACAAATTTCAAATTATTTTTTGGAGAAAAATAATTTGAAATTTGTGTTTCCGTCCATAAAAAATCTTGGGCATACTTGTTGCGCGATCCCAAACACTTTACTAAGTTTCAAAAGTTTAATAAAACTGCTATTGCCACAAAATGGAATATTTTACCCGTTATTCGCACTATTTAGTACTAGGTATTAGACACATCGCACTACACTATTGCACTTTGTACCTATTACCTAATACCCACTACTAATTTACTTATACTGTGAACTCAATTCCTCTGCCAGTTTCTTCAAGATTTCGGCAGATTCTCCTTTAACTTGCCCTTTCTTATCTTTGAAAGAAGCCAAAGTATCAGGATGGCGTTGCTCCAATGTAGTTAGGAACAACTCTTCAAAATCTTTAACTTTATCCACTGGCACGTCTCTCATTAGGTTGTTCACCCCAAGATAGATAATCGCTACTTGTTTCTCGACGGGTACTGGTGAATATTGCCCTTGTTTCAGCATTTCCACGTTTCGAGTTCCTTTGTCCAATACCGCTTTTGTAGCCGCATCCAAATCCGAACCGAATTTTGCGAAGGCTTCCAACTCCCGATAAGCAGCTTGGTCTAGTTTCAAAGTACCTGCTACTTTTTTCATTGGCTTGATCTGCGCCGAACCACCCACACGCGATACGGAGATACCTACGTTAATCGCTGGACGAATACCTGCGTTGAACAGATTAGACTCTAAGAAAATCTGTCCGTCCGTGATTGAGATTACATTGGTTGGAATATAAGCAGATACATCCGCTGCTTGCGTCTCAATGATCGGCAGTGCGGTCAATGAACCACCGCCTTTCACCAAATCTGCTTTTTTCAAAGACTCAGGGATGTCGTTCATCTGCTTTGCAATTTCATCATTGTTGATGATTTTAGCGGCGCGCTCCAAAAGACGAGAGTGCAGGTAAAAGACATCACCAGGATAAGCTTCACGCCCAGGAGGACGACGCAATAGCAAAGAAACCTCACGGTACGCTACTGCTTGCTTAGACAAATCATCGTAAACGATCAATGCTGGACGACCTGTATCACGGAAATATTCTCCGATGGCTGCTCCCGCAAAAGGTGCGTAGAACTGCAAAGGAGCAGGATCGGCAGCGGCGGAAGAAACAACTACTGTATAGTCCATCGCACCACGCTCTTCCAAGACCCGTACTACTTGCGCGACCGTAGATGCTTTTTGACCTGTTGCCACGTAAACGCAGTAAACAGGTTCCCCGCGATCATAAAATTCTTTTTGGTTTAGGATCGTATCAATCGCAATCGCCGTTTTTCCCGTCTGGCGGTCACCAATAATCAACTCACGCTGTCCACGACCAATTGGAATCATGGAATCAATGGCTTTGATACCCGTTTGCAAAGGCTCGTTCACAGGCTGACGATAGATCACCCCAGGTGCTTTACGCTCAATAGGCATCTCGTATCGCTCTCCACTGATTTCGCCCTTGCCATCAATTGGATCACCTAGCGGATTCACCACACGACCAACGAAGCCTTCCCCTACAGAAATAGAAGCAATTTTACCCGTCAATCTAACTTTAGAACCCTCGCGAATACCGTCGGCAGGACCCATTAGTACGACCCCCACGTTGTCTTCTTCCAAGTTCAAGACGATGGCTTGTGTCCCCGTATCAAATTCGACCAACTCTCCCGCACGTGCTTTCGTCAATCCGTACACTCGCGCGATACCGTCACCTACTTGTAAGACCGTACCTACTTCTTCTAATTCCGTAGCTGTATTGAATCCAGAAAGTTGCTGCTTCAATATTGCTGATATTTCGTCTGGTTTTACCGCGACTGCCATATGTATTATTGTTGATTTGTTGAATTGTTGATTGGTTGAACTGCTCCGAACAAACGGTTCAACGAATAAACAGTAAATATTTATTTTCTTTCGATCTGCGAGATATATAGATTACCCACAAAGTCTTTTTTCAAGGTTCTGAGTTTTCTAGAAATGCTTGCATCGTACAATTGTCCACCAAATTCTAGCACCATGCCACCCAAAAGATTAGGGTCTACTTCCGTGACAACTTCTACGTCTTCATATATAGCGTTTTCTGCTACCAACTTATCCTTGATGGATTTTACCGTTGCTGCACTCAATTCGGTAGCACTAGTAATTTTTAGATCACTAATGTGCTTGATACTCTTGTATTGTACATTAAAGGCACGCATGATGGCTGGTAGGGCATCTTCTCTTCCTTTGTCCAATACAATATCCAAGAATTTTGAGGTCAGCTCCGTTGTCTTACCATCAAACAATGCTTTGAACACCTTGCGCTTTTTGTCAATACTCACGATGGGACTGTTCAAGAGTAGCTTGAAGTCTTTGTTCTTCGCCACTTCTTGGAACATCAAGACATCTTCGTGTACTTGATCCAATTCCTTACGCTCCTGCGCTAAATCTATTAGTGATTTAGCATAGCGCGTTGCTATTTTTGATAAAGACATGGTTTAGCTGTTGGCTACTGGCTCTTAACTATCGGTCGCCAAAGTTTTGACTAATGACTGATTGTTAAAGCTAGCAGCTATTTTCTAATTTAACTTGATGTCGTCTACTAACTTGTTGACAAACTTCTCTTGATCTGCTTTGCTGTCCAATTCTCTTTTCAGAATTTGCTCTGCGATTTGGATTGCCATGTTGCCCGCTTGGTTCTTCAAGTCGGTGATGGCTGCCATCTTCTGATTCTGAATTTCCTCTTTCACAGATTCTAGCTGGCGTTTGTATTCTATATCCGCTCGCTCTTTCGCCTCTTTCAGAATGTTTTCCTTTGCTTCTTTCGCTTCCTTCAAAATCTTTGCACGTTCAGCTTGTGCTTGATTTTCCAATTCTTTGTTGCGCGACTGCAAATTCGACATTTCCTCTCTTGCTTTCTTGGCTTCATCCAAAGCATCTTGGATGTCATTTTCCCGCTTCTTCAAGGCATTTTGGATTGGCTTGAAGGCAGTACGACCGATAATGATCCAGAACAAAATGAAGATTACCGTCGTCCAAAGCAACTGACCTGGATCGGGTAAGAATGGAGAGAATCTTTCTAGCAATAAAATATCCATGTTGAATTGTTTATTTGTTGAATTATTGAACGGACTGTCAACGCCAACAAATGCTATGATTTTACTTTTTAGGTTTTGGAGTAGTTCGGTCAAGAAATTTGATAGGTTTATCTAGTCTATTAGCTACACTACTGGACGAAACACAAATTGAAACACTAAGAGCACTTAGAAACACTAAGAGAAGCGGCTAGTGTAGCTATGTAATCTGCTTCTCTTTTGTTCTGTAATCTAAAATGTCCAGTAGTCTATCCCTTGACTATACTTTTCTTGAAGTCAATTTATCTATCTACTCATGTAGACACAACAAGGGTTTCAGTATTAGTTATCTAGTTTATCACATTGAGCTCTATCTTTACAAGAGACAATATTTGAGGAGCTAAATCAGTGGTTTTGGGTGTAGTAAAGCTGAGGATTGTATTAATCAAGCCAACAACTAAACAAATAAACAAACTAGTAAAAAGCTTTGCAGCGCAGCCAACCGCTACTACTGCAAAACTTGTTCTTGTTGGAATGATTAGCTAATGTAACTTAGGATAATCGCGATCAAAGCTGCACCCTCTACGAATGCTGCCATCAAGATCATGTTGGAACGAATGTCACCAGCAGCTTCTGGCTGACGAGCGATGGCGTCCATTGCTTTTCCGCCTACCGTTCCGATGCCCAAACCTGCACCAATTACCGCTAATCCCATTCCGATTGCTGTTAGAGTACCAGTCATTATTTGTTGTTTATGTGTTGATTTATTGAACTGCTTATCTAAAATTGGCAGTCTTCAAATCAACTCTTATTAATGATATTATTCTTATAGCTTCTTAGGTCTAATTGCTTATTTCCTGAACTCAGAGCATGTTTGGAGCATTACCTTCCTGTAGACCAATATTTTCCGAACCTGACTTTGAAAATAATCGCTGCTACCCATCCGCGAAGCGGTTCTCTCGCTTAAATATCCACTGGATATTTACCTAAAGGATCATTCGTTCATCTCGATAAAGTCACTGCTATTTTCTTTGCCAGAACCGTAAACTACTGATTTACAGTTCAATCTTGCTCCAAACAAGCTCTTACTAAAACTAACGATTCAATAAGTCAACAGTTAGTTGCTAGTGCGCTTCTTCGTGATGATGCTCCTCTATCGCCGCTCCGATGTATGAAGCCGTTAATATGGTGAACACGAAAGCTTGTACAAAGGCAACGACTAACTCAATTGCCATCATAAATAATGTCAAAGGAACAGACAGTAAGGTTCCGATGCCTGTACCGAGCATATTTTCTCCCGCATCACCGAAGATAAAGATCAAGGCTACGAATACGAAAACTACGATGTGTCCTGCGGTAATGTTTGCCGCCAGACGCAACATTAGTGTCAGTGGCTTGATGAATAAACTCAGGATTTCAATGAAGGCTAAAAGTGGCTTCACAAATACGGGTACGCCTGGCATCCAAAAAATATGCTGCCAGTAGTGTCCATTTCCGTTGATATTCACTAGGATGAAGGTGATGACGGCTAATGCGCCCGTCACAGCTAGTGCGCCCGTTACATTGGCACTACCAGGGAAAAATGGAATCTGTCCGATGAGGTTCAAGCCTAGAATGAAAAAGAAAATGGACATCAAAAACGGCAAGAATCGCTCGTATTTATGTCCCAAGAATGGAATAGCTACTTCATCACGAATGAAGAGAAAAATCGGCTCAATAAAAGATTGTAGTCCTTTGGGTGCATTACCTGCTCTTGCTTTATAAGCACTGGATACCGCACGGAACATCAAGAACATCAACAAGAACGTCAGCAACATGGTAAAGACGTTCTTCGTAATGGAGAAATCATAGAAAGAAGTGATGCCGCCACCAAACAAACCGCCATCCACCGTTGATTTATAATCTAGCTTGTATCCTTGTCCCTCGTAAAGGGCATAGTACTCGTCGCCGTCTCCATGATAGATACACTCAATTTCTACTGTTCCCATTGGAAAAGCACTGTCGCTTACGTGCATGATTTCTCCGTGGTTCAGGACATAACGATCAATCGCTTTGCTGCCTGTTCCGTGATTGCCACCATAATCGAAGGCATTTGACATCAAAAATGTCCAACCCGTTTCAGGAGCGTACAACATACAAGGTAGTGGCACATAAATATCTCCAACCACGTGATAAGCATTACCATCCGCAATGTGATGGAAAGCATCTGGTGTTGGATTGTAACCTTCTCCCTCTTCTTCGTGATGTCCACACTTGCTATCGCCGTGGTGGTCGTGTTCGTCTCCGTCGTGACTGTGACCATGTCCCTCGTGTGTAGCTTCAGTATGATCGTCATCGCCATGACTGTGATCCTGTGCTAGGACGTAGATCGGAGCAGCACACAGTAGGAAAAACAAAAATATACGGGAATATCTCGAAATCATCTATTCATAGATTGAGTCATTTGATAAAACGATGGTGAAAATCGCTTTAGCGAACGACCAACAGCTAATTGCTCATTGAGCTTTCTAAAATCGCCGCAAAGGTAAGGATTCCTATTTGTTTGAGAAAGCCAATTTTGTCTTTTTTTGCTGGAAGGTGAAGTATATCTAAGCAATTGATTTTGTGGCAAAAAATAGATAGATCAGAGCTACCCGAACTTTCAGTGATATATCGCCTCTTAATTTCTGTTTTTCAAAATTAATATGTGTTTTTTGCCATTATGACCAAAGAATCTTTTTGAATTGTTTGGAGACGAAGTGCAGACATTTTTTGTAATCTGAGTGTGATTTTTTTCTCCGAGAGCTTAAAAATGGTCTTTTTGAGTACAAATTTCACCTGTCCCAAGGCATATTCCTGCTTTTGGAGCTAGAGATTTGCGAAAAAACAGGATTCAAAATGTGTTCTAGATCGATGCCCAGCGCATTCTCTGTGAGCAACACGACCTATATTTTTCCATAATATTCAATCAGCTAATTTCATCAGGAAGTCTGGCGCGAACGCACACCAAAAATAGAGGTCAAAGGTTGAGTTTGCTGTCCAAATGCCCACATCAAAAACTGTGGCAGCACTTGTCCCCAAGTCTGCTGATTATGACGACCACCTTCCACTTCTACATAAGCAATATCTTCATCTCCGTAACCCAATTGCTCTAGCGCATCAATCACATCTTGAGTGTCGTCGATGGAGTCGATGATGCCATTGCCATTGCGATCTGCGCGTTCATCTTCTGTGCCCGTCTGAAACCAAAATTTTAAACCTTCCTGCTTATTCGCATCGAATAGATAATCCTGTACAATTCGGTTAGCATCTGGGTCAGGATCGGCTTCTATGGGCTTTGAGCGCCACCAAAAAGAGCCAGAAAATACGCCTGCCTTTTGAAATAAATTTGCGTTGTGCCAAACAATATCAAAGGCAGAAAGTCCACCCAGTGAAAATCCTGCAAAGACCCTTTTTTTGATGCGATTATTCAGACGGTAGTGATCTCGCATGAAAGGAATGAGTTCGAGCGTCACAAAGCGAGTGTAATCATCCGCAAGATCGCCCCGTCCTTTGTAGTCCAGACGATTGGCAGTGCCATACTCTCGCAGTCTGCGTTCGTTGGCGTACATGGCAACCACAATTAGGCGACCAATGTATCTTTTCTGCCACAATTTTTCTACGGCACGCTTCATCCCCACTGCTTGCATATCCTGTCCATCGTTGATGTAAAGGATGTCGTATTTGGTAGAAGTACGACGATAAAAATCAGTAGGTAGAAAAATATCCACTTTGATATTGCGCCCCAATTGTGGCGAATAATTATCTAAGTGCTCTACAAGCAGTTTGCGCTGCGGCAGCAATCCTAGTTTTTGACAAATCCGAATAAGTCTTTGCTTCATCAATCTCTGTTAATTTTCTTGTTGGTTATTACTTTTTATGATCGAAAACTCCGAAACGAAAGGCAAAGGTCGTTTTTAAGTTGTAAAAGTCGTGCTGAAATGATATTTTTTTCTAGGTGGACTTTTTGTAGCCAGCTATTTGAACGCAATCTCAACGAATACATACCCACAGGTGTGTACGAAGTCTCATTTTTCCTAACATCTTTCCTGAAAACAGCCTGAGTCAATGCAAGAAAATCGCGCAACAGGTATGCTCATTAAGTCTCTTCGGACGGAAACACAAATTGTCAGTTATTTTTCTCAAGAAAATAACTGACAATTTGTGTTTCCGTCCATAAAAAACCTTCGGGCATACTTGTTGCGCGATCTCAAGAACCTTCTCAGATTTATTCTAAGTCTTGCTCAAAACTTCGTATACGACTAATTTCTATTCTATCATTAGCAGAGTCTACTAATTGTATAGCACGTCACGATCAATTGGACAATTTTACAATTTTACAATTCGACCATTTGCACAGATTTATCCCGTTTACAGTATAATTTAAGATAGCTGTTTCGCAATTGCTATTCAATCCTTCAACAACTGCAACTTCATTTTCTTCACGCGATCCTCCAATTTTTCTGAACTCACTTTTTCGCGCAGTCGATCTACTAGGATGGGGAACGCAAAAGGGGTGGCTTTTTTGCTATGACTCAAAATAACTTTTTGGGATTGAATCCTTTTCAAAGCGGCTCGTAGTCGAATCTCTTGTACTTGAAAGAGCATCACTTCTTCGTGCGCTTGTTGTAAGAGTAAATTATTGGGTTCGTAATCGTTGAAGACTTGAAAGAAAAGTTGGGAAGAAGACTGTAAGTGTTTGTCTTTCTTTTGCTTGCCAGGATAGCCTTTAAATACTAAACCCGCGATACTCGCAATATCCCGAAAACGACGTTTGGACATCTCCGTTGCATTGATGCCGCTTTGGATGTCACTGTACAAGTTTTGGGTAGAAAACAATTCGTTGTCGATGGCTTTCTGAATCGGAATATCTATATCCGAGAGCAGTTCAAAGCCATAATCGTTGATGGCGATAGAAAAACTGATGGGCTGAATCCTACCAATTCGATAGGCAAAAAGCGATGCCATGCCTTCGTTGGTATTACGTCCCTCGAAGGGATAAAACAACAAATGATAGCCTTCTCGACTTTTGAAATATTCGATCAGGAACTCGTCTTTTTTTGGAATACGAGAACGCTTAGCTTGAATATCATTGAGTGGTTGCAGGCTGGAAAGTTCTATTTCCAAATCAGAATAATCACCTTGGTCTTTGGCGTGGGAAATAGCATTAATTTTCGCCCGCAATTTTTCCGAAAGTTGTGAAGACAGTTCTAAGCGTCCGCCCAGCCAAGTGGGTACTTTCCCCTTTTTTCGTTTGCTCTTGCGCACCAATAGTGTCATCTCCTTGATACGCACCAATTCTAAGCTTTTGCCCGCAAACCAAAACGTGTCATTGGGTTTGAGTTGGCTCGCAAACCACTCTTCCACCGTGCCGATATAGCCGCCTGTCATATATTTGACGTGCAAAGAAGTTTCGCCCACAATCGTACCGATAGACAGTCGATGGCGCATCGCTATTTTCCGACTGGTCACCTTGTATTTACCTTCCTCAACAACGACTTTATGGTGTTCGTCGTAAGCTTTCAGGCTTGGACCGCCCGTCGTAATAAAATTCAGACACCATTGCCATTCTTCTTCGGAAACACTGTGGAAAGAAAAGGTCTGCCGAATTTCATGATAAATGGTGTTCGCTTCGAAGCCATCTGAAACTGCCAGCGTTACCAAATACTGAATGAGGACATCAAAAGAACGAATATAAGGCGTGCGATTCTCGACTTCTTGATCTTTGATGGCTTCGCGCAAAGCGGCACTTTCAATCAATTCCAGTGAGTGGGTTGGTACGAAATAGATTTTGCTGGTTGCTCCGGGTTGGTGTCCGCTTCTGCCAGCACGCTGCATGAATCTCGCTACTCCTTTTGGGCTACCAATTTGTACAATGCTATCCACAGGTCGA
>JBCDKV010000113.1:0-10358 GCA_038746215.1 Bacteroidota bacterium
GTGGCTTATGCGGAAGGTGTGGAGACCAAGCTAGATGCTTTCAAGACCAATGTGGAGGATTGGTACAACAACATCATGGATCGGACTTCGGGCTGGTACAAACGCCAAACCCAAGCCATTCTGTTTGGGATCGGACTCACGATAGCGATTTCCTTCAACGTAGATGTCATCTCTATTTACAACCAGCTTTCTTCTAATCCAGAATTGGCTTTGCAAATTGCTAACCAAGCGCAGGGTTTTGTTGTGCAGCAAGATCGTCCGCAAAATTACGACAACAGCCAATCCATCGTGTTGACTGGCAATGAATTAGCAGAAATCCGAAATTTGGTCAAAAATGATATTGCTAGCTTAGAATCTCCCCTCGGCGTAGGCTGGAGTCTAGTAGATCGTGAAAAAATGGAAGTTAAAGACTGGTTGTTGAAATTTGGCGGCTGGATTGTAACTTCTTTTGGTATTATGCTGGGCGCTCCTTTCTGGTTCGATCTCCTACGGAAACTGGTAAATATTCGCAATTCGGGGGCTAAACCTTAGTGGCTGTTAGCAGTTGGCTATTGGCAGTTGGCTGGTGAGATACTGAATTTCATGGCTATTGTCTTTCTTGAAAGCAGGTCTTTGAAACTCATTAATGTTTAGAAGTTAGGGGTGTACAAAGTCTTATTTTTCTTAGCATCTAACTTGAAAACAGCCTGAGTCAATGCCAAAAAATCGCGCAACAAGTATGTTTGGTTAGTTTCTCAGGACGGAAACACAAGTTCTCAGTTATTTTTACTGAGAAAAATAACCGAGAACTTGTGTTTCCGTCCACAAAAAACCTTTGGGCATACTTGTTGCGCGATCTCAGAAGCTTTACTAGGATTTGTTTCGAGTGTTGCTCAAGACTTCGCACAAGCCTAATTTAGAATCGCAAACTGCTGAGAATCTGTCTATCAAAATCCTTAGTGAAAGGTCATTAATAAATTGAGCCAGAAAAAGCAGTTATTTATAAGTAGCTAAGAAATGTAAAAAATCAGTGCATAGCAGGGCTACGGACTGATTTTTTACATTTTTTAGCTGCCAAAAGAACAATTTTAATGGTTTAAGTTATTATTGAACTTTTGCTTAGCAAGCCTTTAAAAATCCCAATTCCTATCCCAAGTATCAATGACATCGAAAGAAATCTTAAATTCTGATGTGGCTGCGCTATCACTAGCTTTAGCAAACACGCCGTATGCACCGATACGTAAACGACGACGAACGCCTAATTTAAAAACGCGCTCTATGCCGACAAAAGCTTCTTGGTAGCGGAAATTTCTGATAATTTCTTGTTTACCTGTATCCAAATCATTGAAGAAATTGAGTACTTCTGCTGGAGGTGGCGTGTCTCCTTCTGTTCCACCCGCCTGAGTGATAATCAAGCCTTCTTTCGCCCATAAAAAGCCTGCGCCCGCAACGGTACGTATTCTCAATTTCTTAATTAGCGGAATGTTGTTAATCAGTGCGCCGTTAAAATGATGAATGTGATGCGCTTCTACGAATAAATCAAAAATGGTGAAGGACTTATTAAGTGACTGAAAAGAATGCAGCGGATCGGAAAAAAGGAATCGATCGGATTCTCGAAAACGCTTCCAATCCACGAAATGCAGCCGCTTGGTATTCACAAATTTGCCGAACTCTCCACGATATTTACTATTGCCCAAAGTGCCCATTTGCACATCTTGGGAAATCGCAAATTCCAAATAATCGAAATTCACATCACTACCCAACGGACCTTTCCAACCTCGGCGATGACGTAGGCTAAAGGTCGGCCATCGACTACCCAAAATAACTTTTCGATGGGGTTCAGTCATAAATCTTTGGAAAGGAGTGTAAGAAAAATACAAATGCGAAACGAAAGCCTGATGCGGCTCGAAATCCAAAGTTGCTCCGTTGTCATCAATCAGGGCTTCAATCCATCGAGATCCTTTCAAGCCTTGAATAGATTGACGATCAGCATAATAGAAATTGGAACGGAAGAAAAAACCATTAAAAACTTCAAAGCGATGTCTGAAGCTGACTGCATCCTCCAGATAGTAGTTGGATAGACTCAATTGGTTCAAAATGGCATCATAAGGATTGAAAGACTCAAATTGGCGACCGACATCGACGGCAAAACTAGCAATCCGCTTTGGATCGTAAAAGTGCTGCACAAATACACTACCCTGCAAGTCCTGATTGCGAAGTCCGACACTCGTGGAAACGCTCGTCCATAGTCTACGCTGATCTTTCCACTTTTTGAAGTAAGAAAAATAAGGATTGATGCGAAAGCCACCGACGACTTCAAATTCGAGCAGCGACGGTATTGACCCTAAGTCAAATTGATGCTGTTTGCGATGATTCCGAAATGCCACGCCCTCGCCAAGCAATTCCAAAAAAGTTATCTTGTTAAAGGCTCGATCTAAAGAATCTTTGTACTCGGGACTATTGTAGATGGCTTCAACACTATCTCTATAGGCTACCATTTCCTTGACCTTTCCGCTGAGTGGCTCGCTGCGAACCGATTGCCAATAAGTGGAGTCGCGTTCGTAGGCAGCTTCAGTCGTTATTGCGATTTCGTTTCCAAAGAACTTATCTGGAAAGGCGTAATCCTTTTCATAATTTTTGTAGAACAGTGCCGTATTGCCTTTGAACGTTTTCTTGCGTCCCTGCTTGGTTTCGTAATAAAATTCCTGTCGAGCGGGAATCCAAAGACTATCCTCTATCTGTTCGTAAGTTTGTTTAATGCTAAATCTATCGTACAATTTCAGACCACCCTTTGGAAACTCTAAATCGACTCGATTGATGTTCCAAATACCTTCGTTGATGTAAATGAATCCTTTACAAGTCGAATTACCAAGCTTTCTCGGCGTGACTCTAATTTTATGTACCAAAACGCCGTTTTCAGCTTTGGTTTCGATGAGTTTGTATTTGTAAGAAAGCACTGCCGTTTTGCTAATTGGGGAAATGATCGGTGCTTCCACCAAATCCTGCGGATTGATTAGATTGCGGTAAAAATTCAAATCTGTTCTCCCAAATTGCGGCACGTACAGTCCTGCTTTTGAGCCATAAGCCTTGTAAGCATTGCGCTCTTCTTTGTACTGATTGGGTTGTTGGTAGTTCAAAGTAACTTGCATTTCCAGCAAATTGATGTCAGGCATTTTTGCTTGGGCGGCAGTCTCTGCTTCTGCAAAAGGATCACGCTCCGCGTTGGTCTCGACGGTGACTACTTCCTCCTTTTCCTCCTTTTTTCGTTCGTGTTTCTCTATTTCTTCCGTAGCTTTTACATAGATTTCCGTGCGATAGCTGTCTACTTGTCTCAGAAATTTCTTTTTATTTTCGGCTGCTTTTTGAATGATGGCATAGGCAGGATCTTTTTTGGAAGCCCTTACCATCACTTCTTGCAACTCAATATTGGAAGTCTGCAAAATGACAGAACGTTCCAAGCCTTCATCCCCTACAAAGAGCTTGATTTCTTTAGATTCGTAGCCTAAAGCCGAAAAGATGAGATTGTATTCGCCAGGATCGAGGGTCAGCAAATAGTAGCCATTTTCATCGGAAGAAGTACCAGACTGTATTTGTTGTACGAAAATATTAGCGTAAGCGATAGGTGCTTCTCTTTCATCGTAAATGAATCCGCTAATTTGCTGTGCTTGCACAAAAGTGAAGGTCGCAATGAGCAAGTGAAGGGTCAGTGCGTATTTGAATCTTTTCACAAGCTAGTCGTGGTGATTATTAATAAAAAATGTTTTAGAGCTTGTTTGGAGCAGGATTGAACTGTAAATCAGTAGTTTACGGTTCTGGCGAAGAAAATAATAGCGACTTTATTGAGCTAAACGAGCGATTATTTTCAAAGTCAGGTTCGGAAAATATTGGTTTACAGGAAGATAGTGTTCTAAACAAGCTCTTACTTCGACGTATAAACTGCGTCGTTTGTTACAGCCTAGGGATCCTGTAAACTATTGAAAACTACGATACAAAATATAGAATGAAACATTAAGTGCATATAGCTCTAAAGCGTAAGTATCAAGTACAAGTTCAAAGAGCAACAAAGACAAAAACTTTGTTTTTCTGTAAATCTTTAGACAAGTATATCTACTCGCTTGACATCATTTCTGTCCAAAAGAGTCACCCAAATTGCCAACTTTGATGAAATAAAAATCAAGGGTGTACAAAGTTTCTGGTGATGCCTGAGAAAAATTTTAGTAAAGCTCTTGAGATCGCGCAACAAGTATGCTTAAAGGGTTTTTATGGACGGAAACACAAATTTCAACTCATTTTTTGGAGAAAAATAAGTTGAAATTTGTGTTTCCGTCCGAAGAGACTTACCGAGCATACTTGTTGCTCAATTGCCTTGCATTGACTCATGCTATTTCTGAGTAAAATGTTAACGAAACTGAGACTTCGTACAGTCCTAAATAAAAATTAGCAATTTGGGGCTAAAGTGTTAACTACTTTTGTGATCTAGATAAGCATGTCAACTTTTACGAGTATATAGAGCAAGCATGCTTTGGAGTACTTCTGAGTTGTGAGATCAATAAACTATAAGTCGAATAGTAATTTACATCTATTAAACTATTTTTACCGAAAGAGATTGTTTCAGTAATTGTGGTTGTACGGCGTCTTAGAAATTTTAACAATCATCTCACCTAACTTTAGCTGACTGGTGAGTCAAAATCGAATTGGTATTTTTCTACGATCTTTGGAAAAGACCGACAGTTAATAAATCGAAACGCTTGGCTAGGAAGTACTTAGTAGCTAATAATACGAATAACGACTGTACAAATCTCCTTTTTCCTGACATTTGACTCAGATATAGTTCAGGTCAATATCCATAAATTGAGCAACAAGTATGCTCAGTAATGCTCTTCGGACGGAAACACCGATTATCAGTTATTTTTTCCAAAAAAATAACTGATAATCGGTGTTTCCGTCCATAAAAAATCTTTAGGCATACTTGTTGCGCGATCTCAAACACTTTACTAAGTTTCAAAAGCTTAGTAAAGCTGTACTGCCACAAGATGGAGCATTTTACCCGTTATTCACATTAATAGCCAACAGCTAATAGCTAAAGGCTAAAGTTGAGTTACGCATACAACATGAAAATTATTTTTTTAGGAACAGGCACTTCTTCGGGTGTCCCCATCGTCGGATGTGATTGTGAAGTTTGTCAATCTACTGATCCTAAGGACAACAGGTTGCGCTCGTCCGTATTGGTAGAAGTAGAAGGAAAAAATATTCTGATTGATATTGGACCTGATTTTAGGGAACAAATGTTGCGTTCCAAAGTAAAGCGTATAGATGCCGTTTTGCTGACCCACGAACACAACGACCACATTATTGGGTTGGATGAAATACGCGTGTTCAACTTCATCCAGCGTGAAAGCATCCCTGTTTATGCTACCCAACGAGTTATAGGAGAATTGAAAAAACGATTTTATTACTTATTTCAGGAAAAGCTGTATCCAAGTGCGCCTAGAATCACGATACAAGAAGTGCATAAAGACCAAGTCATTGATTTTGAAGGCATCCAAATTCAGCCCATCGAATATTTCCATGACCTTGAACACCGTTGGCCCGTCACAGGCTATCGAATCAAAGACTTCACTTACTTAACCGACTTCAAAACCATTACGCCAGAAGAGCTAGCAAAAACCAAAGGAACAGCATTGCTAGTCATCAGTGCCGTGCAGCACCGACCCCATCGCTCACACCTCAACTTATCAGAAGCACTAACTTGGACAGCAAAAATCCAAGCCGCACAGACCTATTTTATCCATATGAGCCACTTTATAGGACTGCATCGGGTCGCACAAAATAGCCTTCCTGATACAGTACATTTTGCCTATGATGGGTTGGTGGTGAATTTGAAGAAATGAACAAATCAAGACTCACGATCGCAAGCATCATGTACTTCTTTCAACTCCTCCATGACTTTCGGAAAAAGCTCATTCAAAATGCCGAAAAGATCGGGCAATTTTGCCAAATTTTCCTGTGCTTTTACAATATTTCCGATAGAACGATTAGTAGTAGTGAGTAACTCATTGCCCACGAAAGAGAGGGTCGTCTTCATTTTATGACTGACTCTTCTGAGTTCATCCCATTCTTCTTGATGGTATAAATGGTTCATTTTTTCAATTTCTTTGGGAATTTCATCGAGCAACATGCTCAACATGAGTTTTTTCATTTGTTGGTCTTCATCGGCCATCAAATTCAGGTAACTCAGGTTGATGTATTGATGGATTGTCGATAGCTTGTTCATGGAGGACGAGTTTGTATAACTTGTTATTTTTTCTAGCAGCACATCGGGCGAAAAAGTATTCTTCCTCCAAAAATTGAAGCTTTGAACCTGCACTCATTCCTAGCATGGGAACTTAGCATTCAGGTTCTTATCGAATATGCCTAATCGCCTCAATACCACTCATTTGAGGTAAGTGCATGTTTAATAGTACGAGCGAATAAGGATGACGTTGCAGTAATGCTATAGCTTCTACGCTATTTTTTGCTTCAATTAACTGAATAGGGGTAGTTTTTTGGAATGAGTTATAGCCGTGTACGAAATTTTGTGTTCCCGTCCGAAGATATTTACTAAGCATACTTGTTGCGCGATTTGCTGGCATTGACACAGGCTATTTTTGAGTAGAATGTTAAGAAAACAGGACTTCGTCACGCCTAAATGAATTACAGGAAGCTACTTCAAGTAGTTAGTCGTTAGTCAAGCTATGCGAAAGTACTCATTTGCCTCATTGCTCAGCGAGGTAAGAAATTAAAGGTTGCGCCTAATTCACTCAGCACAAAAAAACAAATGTGTTGCCCGTGTTCTTTGTACACCGATCTAAAATCATCTATTTTTTCGGTTTCAATAATATTTTTAGTCGTAAACTCTTCGAGTGAAGAAATATTGATGCTCCAATTTCCACTTACTTTTGTTCGGTCGATGATTGGAATACCAATGTCTGTACCAATTTGATGCGCAATAAAAATCGGATAGTTGGAAACACCCTCATTAACGACGGTGTCTGCGGCATCCTTCAAAGCAGGAATGTAGGCTTTTAATTCTTGTTCTAAGAAACGTTGTTTCAGTTGACTCATTGACTCATTTTTTGTGCTGTTATAGAACACACGAAAAGGTAGAATAAGTTCACGCTTGCTGTGGTATTGGTGGTTCACCTTGGCGTTTAGCTATTGGCAGTTGGCGCAAATCCAGCATTTTCTAGAGGGCTAGATTTTAAAAGTAATTGATTGGGTGCGCATGAACTTTTGATCAATTTTCTAGTAGTGACTAAAATTATACTGGAGTAAACATCAACAACGATTGAGATTTTTTTCTTTACACGCCACACCTAAAAAACAATGGAAAAGTGCTCAAGTTAGCTAACCGCCAAAAGCTAGTAGCAAGCAACCTTATTGAAAAGAAAAAAGGAATGACGTACAATTACATCATTCCTTTTTCACAGATAAAAGTCAATTAGAACTTTTACAGTCTGATATTAAGCTGCTACTGCTGCTACTTTTCTGCGAGCCGCCACAGTAGTACTGCGTTTTTTCGCACGACGCTTAGTGGTTTCCAAGTAAGCACTCGCACCTGGCTTTTGCAGCAATTCATACATCATTTCTTTAGCACGGAACAATTGTGCCTTTACCGTACCTAGTGGAATATCTAGTTCTTTGGCGATTTCATCGTAGCTCAATTCTTCAAAATAGCGCAACTCGATCATCAAGCGGTATTTGTCGCTCAATTTTCCCATCACCGCACGCATCATTTGTATTTTTTGCTTGTTCTCGTACTGTTCTTCTGGATTCATGGTATTGGAACGAATGTTAGAAGAATAGTCTTGATCGCTATTGGCGTCGATAGGATCGTCGATGGATAATACTTGCAATCTTTTTTTACGGATGTGGTCGATACAATTGTTGATGGCGATGCGGAACAACCAAGTACTAAAAGCATAATGCG
This sequence comes from Bacteroidota bacterium, assembly GCA_038746215.1. GTDB lineage: Bacteria > Bacteroidota > Bacteroidia > Chitinophagales > Saprospiraceae > JAAUTG01. The sequence continues at coordinate 7,949 of JBCDKV010000113.1, forward strand.
GTGCGTAGCTGCTCAATTTGCGGAACGCCTTGCCAAATGCTTCTATGGTTAAGTCATTGGCATCTTCTTGGTTGTGTACCATCTTTAGCATGGTGTGGAAAACGGAAGTGCGGTAACGATTCATCAATTCGGAATAAGCACGCTGGTTACCTGCGATAGCGGCTTGTACTAAATTGTAATCATTCTGAGCTTTCGCTGAAAGGTTTGTAGAAATTGTCATGTTCATGGATATTTATGATATTACTAACTTATAATTATTTCACCATCGGTCCTTGGCTCCCCTGAACAGTGCTGAACTAAAAATGATATAATATAGTATCATCATAACATCCAACACAGGTATCCACATAAGCAGACCCCTTTCATCAAGCTTGCGCAAGATAAAACGACTTACTAACAATAAAATACTCATGCGAATCAGGAATCCCCAAACGACAAGAGATTGATAACCCTGAAAAAGTGTGAATGTCCCCAAAAAATAGTGCAAGAAATGGCTACCTGAAAGTAGTCCTAGAAGCACTTTGTGTTTTAGCCGATAGCTTGTTCCAGTACTCAAATGCCTAACCTTCTGACGAAAAAAAGCTCGCCAGTCACGTTTAGGTTCTGAATAAACGAAAGTCCTACGGTCTAAAACAATTGTTGTGTTGTCAAGATGAGATATCGCGTTGATGAAGAGATCATCGTCACCGGAAGCAATATGCTCATGGGATTTGAAACCACCTACTTTGTAGTAAAGTGATTTCTCATATATTAAATTACGTCCAACGCCCATATATGGACTACTCCAAAGTGCAAAAGTTAAATATTGAAGTGCAGTATAGTAGGTTTCATATCGAATAAATTTATTCAGCAAACCTTTGTATCGGTAATAGGGTGCATAACCTAAACCAATACTTACCTTACCTTCAATAGATGTTTGCATCAATCGAAGCCAGTCCGAGCTGTTTGGACTACAATCTGAATCAGTTAATAAAAGAACATCATGTTTAGCAGCTTGGATGCCATCGGCTAAAGCACGCTTTTTGCCAATATCATCTACCTTTCTACTAACAAGGTGCAAGATAGGATAGATTTTTTGGAAATCCAAAATAATTGCTTCGCTTTCATCAGAAGAATTATCGTTTACCACGATTACTTCAAAGAAAGGGTAGGTTTGATTGAGAATTCGGGGCAGATTTTTTTTCAGATTTTCTGCTTCGTTTTTAGCACAAATAATAACAGAGACCGCCTGCTCAACGTCTTTATTGACGGGCTTTTTGAAGAAAATGAGCCTAGGAAATACGTAGAGCCAGTAAAAAAGTTGAATGACCGTTGCCAAGGCAAAGCCCGCTAATGTTATTGTTTGTAATGTCATCTTAAAATACCCAATTATAGGGATTTCATAATATGGGTTACACCGCTGGACATTTTGTGTTTCCGTCCATTAGAAACCTTTTAGCGTACTCATTGCGCGATCTCAATAGCTTTGCTAAAATTTTTTCAAATGTCACCAAAAACTTCGTGCATGCTTCATACAAAAATAGCAAGTACCTGTGCGATACCTGCTATTTGCTAGAGGAATCATCAATGATTCCCGATTGATTGTTACTAAGTTGAGTAGGTAGCACCTACATATACTTCGTAGAATTACGATCCGTAAGTATGTCTTTCAGCTCTTTCAACATCTTGTACTTATTGGGTAGTACGCGTTTGAAAGCATCCTTCACTGCTACGAAAGCACCCTTTTCCATCATATCAGGAATCATCTTTTTGACGGTATCCTTCATGAAAAGTAAGTCGTGCTTTAGGATAGATTTCAAGGATGGAATGTCGTGCCAATCGGCTTCCACTGCATAGGCTTGCTCAAAAATTCCATCTACTTCTCCTTCCACTGGGTCAAGTGCGATAATGTGTTCTTCCCCCAAATTTAAAGCAACTACATTGGACTCATTATCAGTACTTTGAGGTAAATCCCATTGTTCACCATCGCCCTTTACCAGCAACACTTCCAAGCCTTTGTCTTTTACCCGATAGACAATAATATTCGAATTTTCTTTCATAGCATTTTTTCAATGAATTGGTCGTTCATCAGTGGCAATACCTACAAGTGACAAACAAGTAAACACACAATTTTATGATTTCACTTCTTTATTCACTAAAGGCTGAACGCTAAAGTTAAGAAAAGGTTTTTCGCGTTACTGTTTTACGATTTATAAAACTAATGTGCAAATCCGAAATGAACGCTATAACAGATGAACGTACGATAGCTATTTTTGCTATGTTATGCACAAGGAATAAATTTACATTCTTAGAGAAGTTATTTATAATCATAAAATTAAAATTTTTGCTTCGTAAAAATTTTAATTTTGGGAGGCCTTCTGGACAGAAATGAGGTTGTTCTTAATGATTTTTGGAAAAAATCATTAAGAAC
>JBCDKV010000114.1:0-10320 GCA_038746215.1 Bacteroidota bacterium
TAGACTTATCGGAATAAGATAGTCGCTCTCTTTCGCTTACATCAAATTCACCTGAATTTTTGAAAAAGTCTTCCAAAAATTTTGGTAGCTTTTGCTTTGATGCTAGTGGGGTAGTAAATACTGGTACTTGGTCTTGTTGAGTTATCTTCTGCGATTCTTTTAGATTATCTTGGTGGACTTTAAACTGTGTAGGAGTATATGTATTTGCTAAGCTAAGTGCTTTGGGAGACTTCTTTAATGCAGCTAAGTACCTACCCCTTATTTCAAGATTGTAGTTGTACAAACGCTTAGATTCCGCAGATTCTTCATGGTATTTACTTTCTAGTGCTTCTTTAAGAGGCTTGTATATAAGCCCCCCTTGTTCAAACAGTTTAGTGTAAGATTTGTAGCAGTTTCCTCTTATTTCGTGCATGATCATCTCTCGTTTTTCTCTAGACAGGCTTTCGTCAGTAAGAAAAGTCTTTTCTAATACTCCTTTAAATTGCTCTGCATATGCTTGAACTAATTTATTTTTCCAAAATTCAAAACTTGATTTTACATCAAAATCCGCTAAATCTGGTCTGTCTTCTTTGAACCTTTTCTTTAAGGTATCAAAAAATTCTTCTCTTTCTTGTTTCTCTATTTTTAGTTGGTTTTGCCATCCTAAATCCAATATCCCTTTATAAAAACTCATGGATACCGAAAGATAGAGGAGACGATTGAGTACTATTTCAGGCGGTAATTCCACTATTTTTGCTACTGCCCAAGCTGCTATTGCTCCAAAGGGTACAGTTTTTAGCCAGCCGTCTTCTTTCAGACCACTGATATCTAAAACTTCCACTGTTTTCATTACACCATTAACAAGCTTCTCAAAAGTAGATTTTTCGCCTGCTGCGTTGGCAATAATCTTTGTGATAAGATGAGGTGTGCCTTTATATTTTTTGGAATCTTCGTATTGAATGAGATTTACCTTTTGACTCATTGAAATTTGTTTTAAGAAATTAGAACCACCAAGATATAAAAATATACAGTTACCATACAAATATTTCCGATTTTATTAAAAATCAGTATATCCTTTGGATAGCTACAGCACGTATACTATATTTACGCATCTAAGAAGAGGCTAAATAATCAAAAAAATCAACTATATTTGGCTTTCAATCTTGCTTACCACATTTAATTATTCATTCAAAACTTGATCGTATAACACAATCATATGGCAACACATTACCTATATGGCTTCAGCATACAAGGCATCCAATCCTTCATTTTCGAGACCAATAAATTACGAGAAATCGTTGGCGGGAGCGAGTTTGTAGAACAAGCTTGTGAATTTAAGTTCCTAGAGGCGTTTGAGGCAATAGGCGGCTTCAAAAAAGAGCAGCGCATTGTCAATGCAGCAGGCAAGGTGGTCTATCTATTTAAGGATAAATCCAATTGCAAGCATATTGTTAAACACTTCTTACGTGGTCTCAAAAGGGAGATACCCGATTTGAATGCCAGTCAAGCAGTGATTCGTTTGGAAGGGACTTTTGATAGCAACACACTCTTTCAATTAGATGCTTTACTGGAAGCTCAGCGCAATAAAAAGCCACAAGCGCACGGCGCAGGCTGGATGATTTCAGGCAGAGCAAGACGGACGGGGAAAGCGGGTATAAAGATAGATGAAAAGTTTGAATCTACAGATGACCGCATTCATGTAATTGATCGCTCACAAGTCGCCAAAGAAAAGTACAAAGCTTACGGGAATGAATCGCTGATGATTAAATTTTCCTCCCGTCCCGATGTAATTTTTGAGGAGTCTAATCTACCCTTAGAAGTAGATAATATCACCAAAGGACGAGAACCCGCTTGGCTAGCTATCGTTCATACCGATGGCAACGGTCTGGGAAGAACCATTCAAAAGCTAATCAGTCACTCAAAGGAAAAAGGACACGAGGTAGAAAAAAAGTTAAGTCTCTTTTCTAAGCAGTTGAAAAAGGCAACCAAACAAGCTGCTCAACGTGCCTTCAAAGCAAGCGTTTGGGATACTTTCCAACAGGAAGGCGGAAAATTTTTACCCATGCGCCCCATTTTATTAGGTGGGGATGACCTGACTATTCTACTGCGTGGGGATTTAGCTTTTGATTTCACTCGCCTTTATCTAGAATATTTTGAAGAAGAAACCACTAGAGCATTAGCAGAACTAGGTCCAGACTTTCTCAAAGATGGTTTGACGGCTTGTGCAGGTATTGCTTATATCAAACCACATTATCCCATTCATTACGGCGTGGATTTGGCAGAAAGTTTGACGAAACACAGCAAAAAGATTGCCAAAGATATGGCACGACAGCACGGAAAAAATACGATACCTCCTGCTGCCTTAGCTTTTCACAAAGTACAGTCTAGCTTCATAGAAAAAGATTACAATAAGATCGTAGAACGTGAGTTGACGGTCGGTAGTGATGACAACAGCATCTCTTTTGATTTTGGTCCTTACTTCTTGAATGGAGAACAGCGATACATACTCCCCACGCTTGATAATAAAGATAAAAGACAGGAAGATCAGGAATACGTAGTTTATCCTTCTATACGACAACTAGAACAATGGGTGGAAATTATTCAGAAAGAAGATGCGCCGAAAGCAAGATTGCGCAATTGGCTGAGTGAGTTGCACGAGAGCGAAGCGTCTGCGGAGCAACTGCTCAAACGCATTAGAAGTCTAACGAGAATGCGATATATAGAAGACTTGCACTTGGATTATCCATTTGGGAAGAATAACGGTTTGCAGCAACGAGCGCGTATTAAACAAAAGCTATATTGCAATCAAAGTAAGTTACCTCAATCTTATCGAGTCACGCATCTCTACGATGTATTAAGCTTGGCAAGTATTTAGCCTAACTACTAAATCAAAATATATGAATCACTTAAACTACAAAATAGAATTCTTTTCCTATTGGCATACCAGTTCAGGTTTGGCGGCGGGTACGGCTTCCAACCTTACCGTACTTAAAGATGAAGACAATTGTCCAATCATAAAAGGACGCACCTTGAAGGGAATGCTTCGAGATGCTGCTGATAATCTCATACAATTAAGTAATGGAGAAGTTGTTTCTGAGGATTTCATCAATGAGGTATTTGGTGTGGGAGAAGAAGAAGCGAGTTCAAAATCTGATTATGCTGCTGCTTCTAGCTGTTTCTTTACGGATGCGTTGTTGTCAGAAGCAGTGGTGCAGCATGCTAAAAAAAATAGGCTTCAGCGTCATTTCTACACTACGCTGCATTCAACCGCGATCGCCGAAAACGGAATTGCGAAACAACACAGCCTAAGAAGCTTGGAGGTGTGCGTGCCTCTGACGCTTTATGCACAAATTCGAGAATTTCCAGCAGCATACGAAGCAGAGATGGAGTGTTGTTTTCAATGGGTGAAACGCATGGGACTCAACCGCCACAGAGGTTTGGGGCGTTGCCAATTTTCTACTTTCCAAAAAGCATAAAGCATGACAAGAAAATATTACAATTGCACACTTCTGACCGATATTGTTTTGAGCTCTAGTCCTGCCACACAAGGATTTTACGAGTCGCTTGATTACATTCCAGGCTCGAAATTTTTGGGCATAGTCGCAGGTAAGTTGTACAATGATCAAGCCACGACAGCCAAAGCAAAATTGGATTTATTTCATAATGGCACAGTGTGTTTTGGAGATGCTCATCCTTATATTCTAGAGCAGCGCACCCTTAAGGTACCGCTGTCTTGGCATCGAAGTAAGACAAAGCCCGAAGCATCTGCTATATTCCTTTATCACAATCTGAGTGATACAGATAAAGCTAAGCTAGCTGGAGAAGGTATTCAACTCAAACAGGAGAGAGGTAAATATATCGCAACACAGGAAGGGAGTGCGCAGCAAATTTGTACTTATTCGGGCTTACAAAGATTTAGTATCAAATCTGCTTACGATAAAATTGATCGTCGATCTAAAAATGGGAATATGTATGGCTACTTTGGGATGTCCAAAGGCAGTACTTGGTGTTTCTACATCGACTATGGTAAAAAGGAGTATATCTCCATGGTGGAAGCAGTGCTGCTTTCCAAGCAAGATCAAGAAAACGTACATTACATTGGTCGTTCAAAAGCCGCAGAGTACGGTATGGTGAAAGTGGAAGCTTTGGCGTCAGAATTAACACCAGTTACTTCCTTCGAATCATCGAATGATAGGCAATACCTCTATGCTGCGAGTAATCTCTGCTTTTATGACGATTTTGGACGTTGTACGACAGCACCGACTCTAGCCCAGTTGAAGCTACCCAAACACGCGAAAATTGATTGGGTGGCTTCCCAAATTAGAACTCGTCCTTATCGTACTTGGAATCAGAAGCGTAGTAGTAGAGATGCCGATCGACAACTTATTGAAAAAGGTTCAGTTATTGTCATCGAACTTAAAAATGGAGTGGCGATTGAGCAAATCAAAACCGATTTAGCTTCTGGCATTGGCAGCCACAAAAGTGAGGGTTTTGGACAGATACTAATCAATCCTAGTTTTCTACAACCCATCGTAGGAACACCCATCGTGGAGGGTATGAAACTGAGTGCTGGAGCGACTTCACCTTATTTAGCTAATGCTTATAAAGCAGAACTACCCAAACGCAGCTTCATTGTGCAACAAGATGCTGAAACGGATGACGTACTCAAAAACTTTTTGAACCGAAGTCGAGCGCAATATAAGGAACTGCTAGATATAGATGAGTTAGTCAATAAATTTGTCCAAGAGAACAGATCTATTTTCAAAGCAGTTTCTGCCAGTCAGTGGGGTATTATTCGCCGTTATGCGAAGTTCGCAGCGGATGCAGAAGCCTTAGAGCGACTCTTATTCGCCGATAAGGGACTCTTGGCAAGAGGGCAAACCGAAAAAATTTGGCGCAAGAAAAATAGACGAAGTATCTTATACAATAAGCTCTATAAATCCAATCTAAAAAAACACAATATTTTGGAGTTTACACAAAAGCTAGCTGCTGAGATGGCAAAATATTAATACCCAAATGTCCAAAGGACTTTGCCTTGTTGGAATATGCTGTGTGGAATGTATGGAACTCAAACACGACAATATTCGAACACGACAACATTCAAACCCTCCAATACTCAAAAATTAGAATATGACAAGAACACCAATCGTATACAAAGCAAGATTCAAAGTAGAAGCCAATACTGCGCTACGAATAGGCTCTGGTAAAGAAGGTCTGCTAGTAGATGGCTTAGTGGCAAAGGATGCCAATGGACTGCCCTATATACCTGGTACTAGTCTTGCGGGTGTACTTCGACACGAAATAGAACGCTACGCTGATTACAAACAAGAAGTTGGGCAACTTTTTGGATTCCAAGAAGAAGAAGTTAAACAAGGGGAACAATATCCTAGAGGACAGGGTAGTCGCATCATCTTTTCAGATGCACAACTGTTGGCTTATGATGAAAAAAAACAGCAAGCGATTGTACATGAAGGCTTGCAAGAGATTGATTTTGAAGCCCCGTTTTACCAATCCATACAGCAACTACCCGAACGAGATCATGTGCGCATCAACCATAAGGGAGTAGCGCAAGATACGGGTAAATATTTGGAAGAGTTAGTGCGCAGAGGAACTCGATTTGTCTTTGAGCTAGAGTTGCATGGTACTGCTCAGGACGAAGCGGTATGGAATCATCTATTAGAGATCATTCATCACGATAGCTTTCGAGTGGGAGCAGGCACACGCAAAGGCTTTGGACAGCTTTCTGTTGTAAGTTACGATGAACGAAAGTTTGATCTCAAAAAGGATACGGATTTGACCGCTTATCTAGCCATCAGCAGTTCGCTGGCAGAAACACCCGATGGAGTATTTCCGCAATGGAAACCCTACCACTCCAAAGATTTAATCAGTGATCGTTATCAGCATTATCAATTGAAACTGACACCTCAGGATTTCTTTCTTTTCGGCGCAGGTATAGGCGACGGAGATATAGACGCATTGCCTAAGACAGAAAAGTACATTCAGTGGGAGGGCGATGTCCCATCTCTGACGGAAGAACAGTTGTTGATTCCTGCTACGTCCATCAAAGGGGCGATTGCGCATCGAGTAGCCTATCATTATAATCTTTTGACAGATTGGCGGATAGAAAAATTGGGAAATATTAGCGCCGAGGATGCGGGCTTGAGCTTAAACGTCGCAGAAATCGCGGGGCAATCAGGCATTGGCGTCACTTTCGAGCGATTAGAAGGGATAACCGCTAGCGATCCCATTTGGGAACGCTGGAAAGCTGATATTGAGGCTTTAGATTATAGGAAGACGAAGGCTTGGCAAGTCTTTAAAGAAGCGGTAAGGATCAAAAAGAATACTATTAGTTCAGCCTTGATCGGAGTAGGAGAGCAGAATTTAGCAGTTCGTACATTCTTTGGTTTTGCAAAAGAAAAACGTAAAGACGACAAGCAAAAGAATAAACAAACCGATGAAACCGATGGCGCAAGAGGATTAGTCATTTTTAGTGACACTTATAAAGCTTATCAGACGGATAAACACACCAAACTGTTCAATCATGTAGCGATAGATCGCTTTAAAGGTGGAAGTAGGAACGGCGCACTTTTTCAAGAAAGGGTAGCGACTACCAATGAGATAGTTTTGAATATGAGTATAGACTTAGAAAGCTTGAAAGCTATGGTACATGAAGAAGAAAATGAGCCAAAACCTAAGCATAAAATAAGTCAAGCGGAGTATGAAAATATACTGCAAGCATGGCAGGATACACTGGAAGACTTAGCAAATGCTCGCTTAGCACTCGGTGGACACACCACTAAGGGACATGGGCTTTTCAAAGGAACAATTACCACTAATCCAAAAAAAGAAGAAGATGCAAAATAGATATAAAAGAATCACTTTCGGTAGCCCTGAGTGGGAGGAAATTTTGAAGCACCAATACCAAGGCTACTATTGGTATTCAGATGCAAGTACACCCGAGCAAATAGAAGATGCTCCCATAGTAGCAGACAAGTTCAGTGATATACCCTTTGTTGTGGAAGCTAATTTTTATTGTGTCGCACAAGCATGGAGTATTCAAATCAAAAACATAGATGGCAACTATCAAGTAGCGAAAATGGACTTATCAGGATTGGACTTGGAAAGTGAAGGCACAGCCGACTATGATGTTATTGACTATTTCGCGCATCGGATAGCTGACTATTCGCATTATCGCGTCGTGGAAGCTTGGCGAGTGGTGGATTTGGATGTTCGTACCAGCGAAACAGGAAATAAACCTTCATCTCCAGAAACCATGACTACCCTAGAACCTGCTTGGACTGCCTTTTGTGGGTTTAAGAATAGATAATCCTAACATTCAATAAATCATCATACAAACAACGCTAATGACTAAAATAATTAAAGCTCCTTATAATTTTGTTCCCCTCAACAAAAAAGTGGTATTGCCCTACTGGGCAGATCATATTAGCCACGATATTCCTTTCGCTGATGCACAGTCAGGAACGCTTAAAATAGGTATTAAAGCGGAAACGCCCATTTTCGTACTGGATGGTACAAAAGACAAAGAAAAGGAAGGGCAAGTTGGCTCATTTAATCACTTCGATGGGAAATATTTTCTTCCTGGTTCTTCTATAAAAGGAATGTTACGTGCTGTGTTGGAAATCATGAGCTTTGGAAAATTGGCAGATCAAGTGGATGATGACCGCTATGCCATTCGAGATTTGGCGGGTTCGATGAAGAATACCTACATGGGAAATTTCAAACCCGATCAAATTCGCTGTGGTTGGCTACAAAGACTGGATGAAAATGAATACATCATCAAAGATTGTGGATTGCCAGGTCGCATCTCTCATCGCCATTTAGATGCAGAATTTGGCACTAACTTCAGTACTTTTTTTAAAAAACGCAGTGAAGGAGGCAACTTCAATGCCAGCAATGATAAAGAAAAAGCAGCTCAATACAAATACAAAAAATTCAGAGAAAAGCAATCTAGTTTTGAACATCGCTTTGACTTTGTGACTACCGATGCGAACCGCCCTATCTACGAAGTAGGTAGGGAACACACGGGGACAATTGTTTTCACGGGTCAGCCAGGGCCTAGAATGATTGATCGAAGAGGAAAATGGACAGGACATCACCTAGAATTTATCTTCTTTGAAGAAAAAGAGCGTTTGGAAGTGACACCAAAAGTCATCAAAGACTTCCTTTTTGCCTACTATGACCACGATGTCAATCAGCAATCTGTGGACTGGCAGCATTGGAGTAAAATACTCGAAAAAGGAGAACGGATTCCTGTCTTTTTTCAAAAGGAAGGCGACAAAGTCAAGCATTTAGGACTCTCTTATCTGTACAAACTACCTTATGAAAATTCCATCCGAGAAGCCATCGCTCACTATCAGCCTACAGAAGGTATAGATATAGCACAAGCTATTTTTGGCTATGTAGATGACAAAAGTAAAGCGAGCTTGAAAGGAAGGGTTCACGTAGGTCATGCTTTTGCCAAGGCAAATACCGCTCGTGAAGATAAACAATTCGAGGCAGTACTTTCCAGCCCTAAGGCGTCTTATTTTCCCAACTATTTGCGTCAAGACATCAAAGGAGACGGTAAAGTGGGAAGATACACTACTTTGATGGACAAAAAACCCGAATTGGCAGGTTGGAAACGTTATCCTGTACACCAAAAAGGGCGAAAGAAAAATCCTGCTCCCCAAGGCACTAAAAATCCTGATAAAATTCTCACCAAATTTGTTCCGCTTGAAGAAGGTGTGATTTTTGAGCTAGATATCAATTATCACAACCTCAAACTAATCGAGTTAGGTGCGCTACTAAGTGCATTGACTTTTCATGGTACAGCAGGAAATAGTCATAAAAAAGTATCAATTTTTCATAGCATTGGTATGGGAAAACCACTAGGCTTTGGAAGGGTAAGTGTAGTAGTGACAGGCATTGAAGAAAAACTAAAAACCGCTAGTCTGAAAGCCTTCGAAGCTTACATGAACGTGGAGCTTGAGGAAGCTTGGCATAACTCTACTCAAATCACAGAACTGCTTACGATGTCGAGTGTGCAAGACAACAAAGGTAGCTCTGAACTCGCCTACATGAAAATGGGGATGGGCAAAGGTAAAAATGAGTTCGTAGAAGCCAAAAGCCGACAAAATCGAGAAGCCCTCAACCGCTACTCGCAGCTAGACCACGTTCAAGCCATCACCGCCAATACTTTGATAACCCCCAAAGACATTGAACAAATGCAGGCGTATTTAGCACGGGAAAAAGCCATTTATGAGCGCATGAGTACGCCTGATGAGATTTTGGAAGCGTACGAAGCACAAAAAGAAGCCGAACTTTATCGCGCTCTAGAAGCGAAAAAAGACGCATTGTTAAAAGCTTTGGAGCAAAAACGAGAAGCTTTACAAACGGAGGAAGAAAAGCAGTTAGCCCAAGAACGAGCCGCAGCAAGCGCGAAAAAGAAAGCCGAAAAACAAGCAGCAGCACAAGCCGCAGGCTTCGACTTCACAGAGCTTGATCCAGAAGAGAAAAACTTCTTCAATACACTCAAGAAGCACTTGCAACTCCATCTCGCTCGACTGCATAAAGTCAATAATTACAATCAAATCAGGAACAGACGCAGCAAATTCCCCGATATACTGCTGCCCAAAGAACAACATCAAGCCCTACACGATTTTCTCCTGCGTGCTATAGCAGCAGGTGCTAGCAGTGAGCAAAAAAGGTGGAAAAAACCTTTCAAGAAAAATGCGAACTTTAAAAAGGTAGCGGAATGGGTAGGTGAAGAAAAAGCGGAAAAATGGTATCAAGAACTCATAAAATAGCCACGTCTCAGCATGATAAAAGAAAACAATAAATGGATCAACTACTTGCCTGTTTTGATCGCTATTGCGGTATTGATACTTGGGGGAATTGGACTTACGCTCAGTCAAAAAAGTGCGGCTAAGCAATTCAAAAAGAGTGCGACCACTATAGATAGTTTGGTGCAAAAAATAGAAGCCCTCAATACAGGCAACATCCAATTTTCGGATACTGCTTTGGTCAAGCAAATTACTAGCCTACAGAAAGCAGAGCTAGAATTAGAGAAACAGCAGTTTAAAACGGAATTGACCGCACAGAAACAAGAACTATTTGCCTCTAATGTCGCGTTTTTTGGTGTAGGAACACTCATTGGATTCATTGCACTCTTATTCCTGATACCCAAAGAAGTAGAACGTTTAGCAAAAGTCGAAGCACAAGCACAAGTCACCGAAAAAATAGCAGGTGTTGTGAATCAAAGAGTAGAAGCCATTGCCGCTATTCTGAACCGATACGATAGAGAAGCAGAACTGATAAAACGAAAAAAAATCTACGAGTACA
>JBCDKV010000115.1:0-10312 GCA_038746215.1 Bacteroidota bacterium
ATTTTTACTTAAAATCGGACAATTTGATCCTCAAATCCATCAAAATTTGGCTTAAAAAGTGTTGAAAAACACATTATAAAAAATGAAATGCGACATTTTGAGATGCGCCCCTCCAAACAAGCTCTAAGCTAGTCATCGAAAAAAATGTAAGTACTTAATCGAAGGCATGATGACAGGCAACTTTAAGCTTGCCTGTCCTCTAAGTGCGTCAAATGACAGGCAAGCCTGAAGTTGCCCGTCATTGCGATCCACATTTTTAGATTGATTAAGCAATTACAAAAGAGTCATCTAAATCACTGATTATAAGCAATTAACATCTGATTTTCAACCTCTCAAAGTTGCCTACTCCCTCATACCAGTTTTTGTAATCAATCATCACAACATGAAAGCAATAATAGCTATCCTACTCCCCTTCTTAGCAATAGTTTTAGTCCCGTTATCTGGCAGCAGTCAAAAAGTAAATGCCAATCTATTTTTGAGAGCACCTCAAATCGTCAATTACAACTTCACCCAAAAACAAATCAATTACAGTTCCGTCATGTCGGTTGGGATGGGATTGTCCCACAAGCGAAAATTTATTGAGTTGGCGACCTTCATAGACCGCAATGACGTGTACGGTTTTTACACCTTTTTCGGACTCAATCTAAAATCGAAAGAACTATCTGGCAACCTCAACTTGCATACCAATTGGTTTGGAGAAGTCCTTTACGTCCCAACGCAATCCTCCTTAGATTCAGATATTTTTGCCTACACTTCTGGTATATGTTTTTTCCTCAACTACGGCTTCGATTGGGGCGGCATCGGACTGCCACTTTGCGTAGGTGGTGCGTACAGCCAAAAGAGCTTTAGTTTGAATACCAGGGCGATCTTGAATATTTACCTTAATCTTAATTGAGGTAGGTATCAGAAGCAGGATTTACAAGATTTTAGGATTTTCAGGATGAGAGTAGTAAGTTGTTACAGATTGAGCAGCAAGCTACTTCTTTTGAAGCAGGAACAAATACAGAAAAGGAGGAATGGAAGACTTTAACGACCTATCAGTTTTTGAAAGACTATAGTGAGGAAGATAGCATTTACGACCAACTTTAATTCTTTGCATGATGCGCTATCAATTTGGAGATATTGTTCTGATTGCTTTTCCTTTTACGAACAGAGGCAGCGTGAAAAAGCGTCCAGCATTGGTGCTTTTGGATACAGAAGACAACGATTTGTTATTGTCAAGAGTGACAAGTCAAATGGCGGATTCCAGCTTTGATGTACAGGTAAAGGAATAGTAAACAGTAGGTTTGTTGATGCCTTCTTACATAAGATTACACAAACTAGCGACTTTGGAAAAAGTATTAGTAGATAGAAAACTCGGTCATCTTTCAACGAGTAATTTAGAACGGGTTCGTGTAAAATTAAATGAAATTTACAATAGTTTACAAACTTAACGAATCTCTCCGTCTCCACCACGGGCATCATCGCTGTCATTTTGAGAGCATACATAGATAAGTTGCCGAAGGAGCGTTAATTGTCGGAAGCAGAATTTTCAGGATGTTAGAATTTACAGGATGAGAGCTATGGTTATTTCTATATGTAGGAGATCAACCTATCTTACCAATACGCTTACCTAAAAACGAACGCTCGAAACCAAAAATATCCCTGTCTTGTTCTCCTAAAATAAACAATACGAAGTCTATGAATACAGCAGCTATCCGAACGGAAATACACGATATGGTAGATCATTTGGATGACTCTTTTCTGAAAGTTGTTCATTCTATGTTGGCGACCTATCGTCAGGAGCAAATCGATCCTATTGTAGGCTATGATCTAAAAGGTAACCCATTGTATGCTAGTGTGGCAAAAGTTGAGTATGCAAAGCGCGTAGAAGCTATGAAGAATGGGCAATCCACTAGTATTGAAGACCTGAGAAAAGAAGCAACAGAATGGTAACGTATAAAGTAAGTGTCAGTGACGAAGCAAAAGGAAATCTCCGACAAATTTACGAATACTTAGAAGAAGAAGTCTCTCTTACAACTGCGGAAAAAGTAAGAGATGGCTTGCTAGATGCTATTGCTGATTTAGCCAATATGCCACAACGACATGGGCTTGCTAAGGAGATTCAAAATGATACTATTATCGCAGGGTGCTAAAGTAGTCTTATAAGATCATTTTTACGATCGAAGAGAATTTGATTGAAGTCTTGGTAGTAGATGTTGTTCACAGCAGTAGAGATTTGTCCTATTTGCAAGACTTGTATGGAAGTTGAACCTACCCTATCCTTCCTTTCTACGTCCATTATTATAGGATTTGGAACACCAAAAGCAAAAATAGCGAAGCATGAAACCTCCTTGTAAAGTCTTACACGATAAAGCGATGGAGTTTGTGGATAAAGCTCTATTGTCGAAAATGGAGGGTAACGAAGCAGCAGTTCAATGTTTCCTAGAACAAGCATTTGCCTTAGAGAAAGAAGCTGCTCTTTCTGCTCCTATCTATGAATCTAACAATTTTGCTAGATCGCTTTATTTGAGAAGTGCTGCTTATTTAGCCTTTGAACTAGGCTATCTACTCGAAGCCTCCTATCTGAGTACTTTAGGACTTTCTGAAGATGCACCTACTTTTGTAAACAAGCAATTGAAAGCTTTGAAAGAGAAATTAGAACTGGGGGTTTCCCCTTTTCAACTAATGGGACTATTCGTGAAGGCAGATGCTAAAACAGGTAGTATTACGGTAGAAGATGAAAAATCCAAGCAGTTTTATTTCATACGAGTACCGATGGAACGGATTCATGAAATCGTCAAAGAACACTGGTTTAGTAGAGTAATGATAGAGGCAAAAATCAATAAACAAGGTTTTGTTATACTAGAAGATATTAAAGCGGCTGCTTGATTCAGTCCTTAAGTTGGATGCTCTATTTTACGGTCGAGATACCGCCCTATCTATTGACTTTTATAACATTTGTTTCTACAAGTATGAAAAACCTCGCCTTCTTCTCCGTCTCCACTACGGGCATCATTGCTGTTATTTTGAGGGCGTGCTGCCGAAAGAGCAGTAATTATCGGAAGCAGAATTTTCAGGATGTTAGAATGGGCGCATCTCAAAATGTCGCAGAAAGTTTTTTTCAAAGGGGAAAAACTTTCTGCTAGGGGGATTTTAAGGGCAAGAAGCGTTAAAGTTTTAACGCTTCTTGCCCTTAAAAAACCCTTGGAGCATCCGAAAATCCTCCTTTGTAGATTTTCGGATGCGACTACATGGAATACAAACGAAAATTCGCCCTTTAATCAACCAAGCGACATTTTGAGATGCACCCGTTAGAATTTACAGGATGAGAGCTGTGTTTATTTCTATATGTGATAGATCAAGCCGGATACCAATACGCTTACCTAAAAACGAACGCTCGAAACCAAAAATATCCCTATCTTGTTTTCCTAAAATGAACAATACGAAGTCTATGAATGCACTAGAATTAAAAGGGGGCTTACTCAATATGATTGCTAAGGTAGAAGAGGAATCTTTTTTGAGGGAAATGTATGCTTTGTTTCAAGAGCGATTATCAGCGACAGATTGGTATGATGAATTACCGAGTGAAGCACAAGCAGAATTGGATTTATCCATTCAGGAAAGTGAAATAGCAGATGAATTGGTGTCACATGATGAGGCAGTGAAAACGATCAATTCATGGCTATGAAAATAGAATGGACAAAAAGGAGTTTGAGTTGCTTGAAAAAGCAAGTTGATTTTATCGAGAGCAAATAGGATACTTACAAATCGAAGTTCGTTGAAACACCTTTTGTTTTAAAGAAGTGGAAATGTATCTACTCATACCTTCAAAATCTTGTGCGCCTTTGCTTTCGCCAATCGCATCAAATGTTCTATAGTCATGTAGTGATCCAATTCAGAACGTTCCTCTGTACTTAAATTACTATTTCTCTCTCGATAAAGTAAGTCTTCCACTCTAAGTTGCGCCTGCTCAGAAGGACGAAACTCAATAATTTGTCGAGGATCAATTTTGGCTAGAAAGTCTGCAATTTCATTGTAGGCTCTTGTTGCAATCATAAGATATTTATTTGTACCACAAATATGACTCTTCTAGCGATCTAAAGTTGAACTTCCTGCCTCGTGAGTTCCTCTTAGTTGACCTGGGTTTGCACTCCAAATCCCATTGTGATTATCCAAAAGTACATGTTGGAAAGATATTCTTCCAAACCCAAAATAGCCTTACCTTGATCTCCTAAAGCAAACAATATCTATATCTATGATTCGACAGTCATTATCGCTACTCTGATCCCGTTCTCATCTTTTCCAATAGTCGTTTTTTGAAGGCTTGTTCTGCGCGATAGATGTAAATGGCTTTTCGAGTAGACAAAACTTCCATGAAGCGATCAACGTATTTTCGTTTGAGTACAATCTGAGCTTCTTCTAAGTCAAAAAGCTTATTGATGTGCGCTTTGATGTCCTCATCTGCTACCAGTTCTATTTGTCGTCTCGCGCGTCTGATCTTTTTTTGCAGTGCTTCTCTTTCTGCTTCGTAGGCTTCGTAGACGGGAAAAAAGCGATCTACTTCTTGTTCTGAAAGCTGCAGTTCTTCGATGAAAACTTGTTGGCGCATGGCTTGAATTTTCTCCTTACGCGTTTGTGCTTCCGTGGCGGTAGTTAGGGCAAAGACAAATAGTATAAATAAAATGATCTTTTTCATAGCTTAAAATAGTTCTTCCAACTCGATTTCTTCTAGTAATTCTTCCCAGTTCGTGGTCTTGTCTAAGGCTACACTGGAGACCAAAAGGGTTTCTTCAAAATCTTCAATATTTTCTTCGACGTATTGCGCAATTTCTTCCTGTTCTAATGCGAGACTAGCACTAGTAGCGGTAGCCTTACTAGCTGGTGGCTGCAAATAGAAGACGCTCACAATCAACAAGACTATGCTTAGCGCAGCGAGTGCATACTGCGGTTGCAGCAACCACTGCATTCGATGAATTAACACATCTAGTTTGGAAACAGGTTTTGTGACATTTCTACTGCTGGCTTCCACCGTTTTGATGCGTTCAAACAACTGGTCTGGAAGCTGTTGGAAGTAGTCGTCGGGCAGTTCGAAGCCCGATGCCTTTATCTTTAAAAGTTCGGGCGCAATTGCTCGCAGTTCTTTTCGTATTTCTTTCTCTTTCGACATATGCTGCTGGTTTAAGGAACGAGACATAAATAAATTTGCACTTTTGGGTAGGTTATTTCAGGCACGACATCCGCAAGCGGTTCACTACGTTAAAAAGATACTTAATCTTTTTTGCTATGCACCACTTCGTTCATACTTCAAAAACCGCATCTAGCCTAGCTAAATAAGGCTTTTTTAAGTTCAAAATGAATGAGCGATCCCAAAGGGTGAATGTTAAGTATATTCAAGCGAATGAACCGCTAGCGGATGGGATGCAGAATCAGTCAAAATTTGTAAAGTTATTTTTGACTTGTTCCTAAGATAGCGCAGCTTGTTCCTGTTATTGAGGAATGAAGTGATAGCTATTGCATCACCTCCATTCCCTACCTTTCTCCTACCAAATAACGCTCAATTTTTTTAACCGCATGATGGTAAGAGGCTTTCAATGCACCAACAGAAGTATCCAAAACACCAGAAATTTCTTTGTAGCTCATTTCGTCAAAGTAGCGCATATTGAAAACCAATTTCTGCTTATTGGGCAGGGTCGCTAATGCTTGTTGTAATTTTATTTGTGCGGCATCGCCATCAAAATAATCATCTGCTTTCAAACGATTGGCTAAATCGCTCTCTTGCTCATCAATGGAACTAGTTCGCCGCCGCTTTTCTCGATTCAGAAAAGTGATGGCTTCGTTCGTCGCAATTCGATATAGCCAAGTATAGAGTTTCGACTTGCCTTCAAATCGACCAATACCTTTGTAAGCTTTTAAGAAAGCATTTTGAATCACGTCGTTCGCATCCTCATGCTCGGTCACCAAACGGCGCACGTGCCAATAGAGTCGTTCCTGATATTTTGCCATGAGCAAACGGAATCCTCTCTCTAGTTGAGCGTTTTGATGACATAGCGTCAATATTTGCTCGTCTGTGACATCATGAGTTGCAGGTTGCAATTTGTAAAATTTAATCATTGGACTAAGTAATCGATAACGGGTTTAAAATGATTTGTACATTTATTTGTGTGTAGTGGTACTTAGTCGTTAGTCAACGGTCGTTGGTGATTTGATTTGTTATGAGAAAGAGAAGCATACAACGTCTCGTCGTGCTTGAAAAGGACTAGAGTCCATGCCAGAAAATTTCGCAATAAATGTGATTATTCTATTTCAAGCATGACTAAAGACTTCGTGCAGCCCTAATAAGGAATAATCAGTATCAGCATGTACTTAGTAACGGACAAATAATAACTTCCCGATTTATGACGGCATCTTTTGCCCTGCTACTGCGTTAAAAAGCCTCGACAGCCAAAAGGATGCGTACGTTTTTTGCCTTGTATCAGAACAAAACCTACTCGGTCAAAATGAGGAACTTATTTTTTGTCCGTTACTTACTGAACTTAGAGCTTGTTTGGAAATTAATAATCGGTCTGCAAACGGCTCTTTTTCCGTTACTCAGCGTTAAAAAATGGTCAATCATCCAGATAAACTCCCATTTTAACTCAGAAAATGGGAAGCCTTTATCCCATTTCTTCGTGGATTAACGAAAAAACAGCTCGTTTTCGATTCAAAGATCAAAATCCAAACAAGCTCTTACACCCTCTGTAGTTTCTGACCTCAATAACTGACTTTTTTTGCAGATTACAGCCCGTCTTTTCTTTTCAGGTATTGGACAAAGCGGCTATGGTAGGTTTCGGATTTTTGGTGGTCTTTCTATTCCAAATGCGATAGTGTCCGCTTTTCTAACCAAATCACGTACCCTACAATTAGGATTTCTATTAGGAAATAGAGGATTCCAAGCACCGTCAATTGTTGCCAAAAATAGAAAACGAGCATTAGCGTTGCCGTGCAGTACAAGGTATTGGCTAGCATGATAAGGATGAAATGAATCCGTTGAAAGTCAGTTAGGAAAAAGGCGCAGCTCAAAGAATAAATCGCAAAGCCACCAGCAGTATAGGCAAGTGGATATAGAACATTCGGTGGCATTCCGAAGTACCTTTCTAGTTGTACGAGTACTACGCCTATTGATAGAGCAGTGAGCAAAGCCCCCAAACCATCTACTAGTAGCATAGCTTTCGGATTAGTGGTCAGGTACTGCATACTGCATACTGCATACTGCATTAGATATAATGCAAATAACGGGTAAAATGCTCTATTTCCTGGTAGTAACAGCTTTACTAAATTTTTGAAACTTAGTAAAGTGTTTGAGATCGCGCAACAAGTATGCTCAGCAACTCTCTTGTCCACAAAATTTTTTTAGGCATCAGCAAACGACATCACTAGCGATAGCCTTTCTTGCGCTTCACTTTTTGCACAAATTGCTGCACTATTCGTTCGGAGCGATAGACGAGGAAGAGTTCACCGAATAGATAGACTAAAATGCCAGAAGCAAGCAGTACAATCCTAGTCATCTCCACCAAGCTAACGTATTCTGGATAGAAAGGCCTTAGATAAAATATTTCGACGGCAATGACGACTGCAGCCACAATGAAGAGCAAAACGGAGCTAGCCTGAATGATTTTATTGAACTGCGGATAGGATTTGCGGATGATTTTTTTGAGTAAAATAGCAACATCACCGTATTCGGGATTAATTTTGATGAGTTCGCGCGCCGTGTGTTCAGCTTGCGCATACTCCATCATTTGGTAGTGTGCCGCTGCTTTTTGAAACAACAACTCGCAGAATAAATCTTTCCCTCGAAAGATACCGATATTGTTTTGAATCGTAATCTCCAGCACCCGATCCACTTTTTGCAAATATTTAATGTACATGCCCAACTCGAACAAAGCGTGCATGTAAGTAAACATTAGCTCAAAATATTCGTCTTCCTCTAGCTGCTTAATCTCGTCGGACTGTTCTTCAAAGAAACGTACTTGCGTACGATAATCGCCGTTGTCTATCTCGTAGAAAGCGCGATACAATTTTGAATGATATGTGGGTTGTGGATGAGACAAGTTAGCTTGGATGTTGAAAAATTGAATTATTACTACAAAAATACGTGCTATTAATAATATTGTGCAAGTTTTTGTTCGCTCTTTTACCTGATTTATCTGAATAGTTAGCAGTGGTAGACATTTTCTTTCCGAGCGACATTGTAGACAGCAATGCTCATGTTTTTGAAAATTGATTTAGTAGTGTACGAAGTCTTCTTCCTTTTACTTACTTGGAAACAGCCTGAGTCAATGCAAGATAACTGAGCAACAAGTATGCTTAATAAATCTCTTCGGACGGGAACAAAAGTTCTCAGTTATTTTTCTCAGGAAAAATAGCTGAGAACTTGTGTTCCCGTCCATAAAAAATCTTTGGACATACTTGTTGCGCGATCTCAAGGGCTTTCTCGGATTTATCCCAAGCACTACTCAAAACTTTGTGCAGTCTAAAGTTAATTGAGCAATTCATCGACAAATGATGGTCATTCGTAGAAGAATTGAAAATTTTGAAGCTTAGTTTGAAAAATAATTTGGTTTATTAAATAAACTAGTTTATATTTGCAGTATAATAATAAAAAAGTAGTGCGATAATGAATCAAGAACGTCTCGAAGCAAAAGAACAGTTGAATTTGATCAGCGATGTGATTAGTAGCACCAAAGCACGCTTTGAGCGCAATGGCTCTGTTTTTCTTTTTTGGGGAGTACTACTCACTTTGGCAAGTGCAGCTCAGTTCATCCTGTTATTGCTAGAGTATTATGAGATCAATTACTATCCCTACTTTGGACTCATACTTGGTTGGTTTTACATGTTCTACTATTATTCAAAAGAGAAAAAGCGGACTCGTAGGAAAAACGTAGTTAACAAGCTCATTGATGCTGCTTGGATTTACATCGGTATCAATTCAGCTTTGCTAGGCTTCATTTATGCGCCCACATTGGGTTCAAATCTGATTCCAGTCTTACTAATCATACAGAGTGTAGGCGTCTTGCTGACAGGTATTGTCATTAAGCATCAGTTTATCTTTTACGCAGGCATTTTTTGTAATGTAGCGGGCTTCGTAGCCCTTTCATTGGAGTACTTGTATCAACCATTACTGACCAGCATCGTTTACTTCGTAGTTTTAGTCATTCCAGGCTATTTATTGTCAAAAAATTACAAGAAAACGCATGCCGCTTAAAGATTTGAATCCAATTCTACATTCGCAATTGCGCTTAAAAATTGTTTCGCACCTCATGGCAGCGGAAGAGTCCGATTTCAATGAAGTGAAGGAAATCACAGGAGCTACCTCTGGAAACATCAGTGTTCAAATCAAAAAATTGCAGAAAGTAGGCTACGTGAAAGTCGAAAAAGGATTTAAAAATAACTACCAACACACCAGTTTGAGTATGACTGAAGAAGGCATTCATGCCTTTGAAACCTACGTGGAAAACCTCAAAAATTACCTTAATTTAGACGATTAAATTTTTTTATCCATCTAGTTTATTTTTTAAACTAATTTACAAAATACAAAATCATGAAATCAACATTCATTTTATCACTCCTCTTTTGCGCATTTAGTTTAGTCGCATGCAGTAGCCAAGTCGATACGAAAGATTACGAAGCCACTTTTGTTTCCCTATCTCCCAACGACCACTTAGATGAGATGGAAGAGACGATCCAAAATGCTTTCAATCAATCTTTTATGCAGCAGGATATTACACCACTAGAGAATGTCCTAAAATATTTGGATGACATGGAAGCGAACGAATGGGTAACTTACTGGAAAGCTTTTGCCTTGTATCGAAAGAGTATTTTTCATACTGTCGGAGGAGCAATAGAACAGAGTGAGGCTAGTATAGCGCAAGCCCTCGAAACCCTAAAGACCGCTCCTAGCAAAACCTCCGAACACTACGCCCTAGAAGGCATGCTCCTAAGTTTTTCTACCCAATTTGCAAGTGGTATGAAGGCAGGTATCGTAGCTCAGAAAGCCAGTTCTGCTTTCAAAAAAGCCATAAAATTGGATGAAAACAATATGCGCGCGCATTACGGCATGGGTTCACAAGACTTTTATACGCCCGAAAAGTATGGTGGTGGCAAAAAAGTGGAAGCTTACTTAAAAACAGCGATTGCACTAGATGATCAGCACATTGATAATCCTGTCATGCCGACTTGGGGAAAAGACGAAGCTTACGAAATTTTGCTGCGCTACTACATCAAAAAAGAGCAGTTCGAACAAGCCAAAAGTCTCTTTCAGCAAGCCATGGAAGCCTACCCAGGACATTATCAG
>JBCDKV010000116.1:0-10265 GCA_038746215.1 Bacteroidota bacterium
CACAAATTTTTCCTTAAAAATTTGTGTTCCTGTCCGAAAAGGCTAACCGAGAATACTTGTTGCGCGATTTTCTTGTATTGACTTAGTAGTCAGTCAAGTTAATATTGTCGAGTAAAATGTTAAGAAAAACAGGACTTCATACAATTCTAATTCAAAACCTCAAAAGCCCAGTCATCAATGGTTTTGGCTTTGCTGCTGAAGTCTCATCATGGAGTCGCGCACCTCTAGGTTGGGATAATCCAGTAAATAAATATCGTGGTTTTCGCGCTTCTTAATCGTCAGGTAGCCCGTTTGGAAAAGAATAGCTATGCTTTCTAGATGTTCTATATTATAAGCAGAGAAAATGACGTTACTCACCTTAATATTATTGACGCTTATTTTTTCTTGACGACTCATCAAATCCAACAGAAAGCTAGGCGTACCCGTCTCAAACCAAAAATTTTTAAACGCTACAAAATCAAAAAAAGATAAAATCGAATAAGGATTGTATAAGAAATGTTTGCCGTCCCAACTGTAGCCATCATACCATTGCTTGATTTCCTGCTTCAAAGCTGCTGGCGTGGTATCCATTTCCTTTGCAATTGCCATGATGGCTGCATCAAAATGCGTTTCCAGTTCTTGCTGCGTGATACCCGTCAAAGTAGAATAGCGGCGATGAAAAGTGATGTCTGTTAGGTTGTTAAGTTCAGAAAAAATGCTGACTTTACTAAATTTAGAAACACCCGTAATCATCATGAATTCAATGTAAGGATCACAGTCTTTTATGACGGAGTAAAACGCCTTCAAGGTATCTCTATTCTTTTTTGCGAGTTCAATTTGTCCGAGATAATCTATAATGGGCTTATCGTACTCGTCCAGCAGTAGCACTACTTTGCCTTTTTGCTTAGCTAAGGATACAATGAATTCAAAAAATAAATCCTTGGCATATTCTTTTTCCAATTGTAGCCCGTGTTCTTTGGCAGCCATTTTTAGCCGATCCGCTATCGCAGCATCTAGGGATTTGTCCTGATAATTCATACTGCTGAAACCCAAATGAATGATAGGATGAACCTTGGACCAATCCCACTGATTCGCAATCCACAGTCCTTCAAACAAATCCTTTTTGCCTTCATAAATCGCTCTGATGGTAGATAGCGTTAAAGATTTTCCAAACCTTCTTGGGCGAGCATAGAAGTAGTAGCCTCCCGTTCTGATTAGAGCATGAATGGATTTCGTCTTGTCGATGTAGAGGAGATCATTTGCTATAATCTTCTCGAAAGTCTGTACGCCTAAAGGATAATCTTTCATGTCAAATGATCTAGATGATGCGGTAAAGATACAAGATTTTTTTTGGGAGCTTACTATCCGAAAGTTGGCGGGTGCATCTCAAAATGTCGTTTTGTTGATTAAGAGCATGTTTGGAGCACTATTTTCCTACAAACCAACATTTTATGAACCTGACTGCATGAAAAATGAACTCCGTATCCAGATATGCAGTTAATTTTTCACCTTGTCAGAGCCACAAACTGCTGATTTCTAATTCAATCCTGCTCCAAACAAGCTCTAAAGGGCGAACTTTCGTTTGTATTTCATGCAGTCGCATCCGAAAATCTACGAAGGATGATTTTCGGATGCTCCAAGGGTTTTTTAAGGGTAAGAAGCGTTAAAACTTTAACGCTTCTTGCCCTTAAAATCTCCTAGCAGAAAGTTTTTCACCTTTGAAAAAAAACTTTCTGCGACATTTTGAGATGCGCCCAAGTTGGCTTTGTAGTCAAAGCGTAATGTCAAATATCTGTCGGAGATGCGATTACTCGACGCCAAATCTTAGAATTGATTAAATTTGTATTGTCAGCCTCTAAAAACCACCGATTTTTGAATGATGAATTTCACCAATGAAAAACATACGCATTGCCAGCTTTTTGACCTTTTTGATCGCAAGTCTTAATCTATCCGCACAAACTTTCGAGCGCATAGAGATAGATGCTCAACTTAATCAGTTGAGTCACAACATGGGGGTAGCCGTGGCGGACTACGATCTAGATAATGACCTAGATTTATTTGTGGTAGCGAAAAATGACTATGCCGCCACGCAGCCTAGTACCTGGAGTCGCTTGTTTCGCAATAACAACGACGGCACGTTCACAGATATGACCTTTCAAGCAGGCTTTGGGGAATTACACGATAAAGATTTAAGTGATCCAGGTTGGGAATTGGGCGTGAAAATGGGTGCATCTTGGGGCGACTATGACAACGACGGCTATCCCGATTTGTTTCTGACCAATTACCTTGGCTTTCAACTTTTTCACAACGAAGGAGACGGCACTTTTCGGGAAGTAACAACGGCTGCTGGCTTACCCAAAACGGACTCTTGTTACAATTACACGGCACTGTGGTGGGATTTTGATCGAGATAGCTACTTAGACCTTTTTGTTCCCAATTGGAAAGGCTGTGTGCGCAATAAATTTTATCAAAACAATGGCGATGGAACGTTTACGGAACGAGCGGCGGAACTCAATTTAGTTGGCACGGAAGCGGGTAGTTTGATGAGTGTTCCTATTGATGCGAACGAAGATGGCTTGTGGGACATCTACATTGCCAATGACTTTTCAGAAAATGAACTTTTTATCCAAAACCCAGACGGTACATTCACCAATTTAGCAGCAGCCTATCAGGTAGATTACAATGGGAATGATATGGGCATTGCAATTGGGGACTACAACAACGACGGGGCTTTTGATGTCTATGTCACCAATATTTCGGAAAATCGTCTGATGATTCCCGAAGGAAAAGATCGCTACCAAAACTTGGCGGAGAGCAAGAATGTCCTCAATACCTACTGGGGATGGGATACGCGCTTCGCTGACTTCGATTTGGATGGCGATGAAGATTTATTTGTGCTGAACGGCTACGAAAGCGATTTTTTCTTTTATCCTCTGCTCAAAGAAAATTTTTACTTCAAAAATCTATTGGTGGAAGGGGAAGCTACTTTCCAAGATCATTCCGTGGAAAGTCAAGTACACGAAAGCAGCAATAGCATTAGCATGGCAGTTTTTGACTACGACAATGATGGGGATCAGGATGTTTTCGTTGCCAATACCAACAGTCCGCCTTTCTTCTACGAAAACAAAATCAATGACAAAAATACAGCAGACGAATCCAGTTGGGTCAATATTCAATTGGAAGGCACGGTTTCTAATCGCGACGGATTAGGGAGTCGTTTGAAGCTTTGGAGTGAAGGAGCAGTGCAGCATCGTTTGTACTACGGTGCCGCTTTTCTATCCCAAAGTCTCCAAGCGGTGCATTTTGGTCTTGGGGGAGCGCAAAGTATTGATAGTTTAGAGATCATCTGGAATTCGGGGATCAAAGAAAAATTCTATGATTTACCCGTCAAATCTCATCTGCGCATTGTCGAGAACCAAGGCTATAATATACTCGACCTTAAACACCAAAAAGTCTATGGCTGTACCGATCCAAATGCTTGCACTTATAATGCAGCAGCTACCGTAAACGATGGTTCGTGCAGCTACCTTTCTGCGCCCGAAATTCTAGGTAGCCAACAATCGGGCTATTTCCGAAAAGTATCTTATCGTTGTGCAGCAAGACTTGGCAGCCAATACCAATGGAGTGTAGAAGGTGGTGATATTTTATCTGGTCAAGGCAGTGCAAACATTGTTGTGCAGTGGCATTTGGAAGAAGAAGGTTGGGTACGAGTAAGGGAAGTCAATAATTGTGTCAGCAAGCAAGCGGCCATTAGGGTGTCCTTGTCGCTTGATGCGATGGAAAGTCAGTATTCCATTGCTCGACTTTGGAACGAAGCTTTGCTTTTAGCCATTCGCGGCGATTTTGCTCGCCCAACCGTTCACGCTCGCAATTTATTTCACCTCAGCGTGGCGATGTACGATACTTGGGCAATTTATGATCGCGAAGCACGTCCTTACCTGATTGGTAATGAAGTCGGTGCTTTTGAAAGTCGTTTTTCAGGTTTTGCGCCCAATAAAAGCATCACCGAAGCACGGAAAGAAAGCATCAGCTTTGCAGCCTATCGCTTGCTTTATCATCGATTCAGAACTGCTCCCAAATTCAGAGCATCTCGCAAGATTTTTGATCGTTTGATGAAAGAATTAGGTTATGATACCAGTAATACTTCGACTGATTATAGCCAAGGCGATCCTGCCGCTTTGGGCAATTTCATCGCTGAAACCATCATTAATTTTGGATTGCAAGATGGCTCAAATGAACAAAATAACTACGCCAATCAATACTACGAAGCAATCAATCCTGCCCTAATTACTAATCGGGCGGGGGAAAGTCAATTGCTTGATCCTAACCGTTGGCAACCCTTGGCTTTTGAGACCTTCATCGACCAGTCAGGCAACTTCATAGCAGGCGATGTTCCCGATTTTTTAAGTCCCGAATGGGGCAATGTCACCCCTTTTTCGCTGCGACAAAATGATGCTGTGGTTTATGAGCGCAATGGAGCAGCCTACAAGGTTTTCCACGATCCCGAGCGACCGCCTTATCTGGATACACTAGCGAATAGTTCCGAAAGCAAGCTTTATCAATGGAACTTTTCACTGGTTTCCATCTGGGCATCCCAACTCACTGCTGAGGATGGCGTACTTTGGAATATTTCGCCCGCTAGCATAGGCAATATTAGATTAGAAGATTTACCGACTGATTTTGAGGACTATCCCAATTTTTACAACACCTTGGAGGGTGGTGACATTGGTCAAGGATACAAGAGAAATCCCGTCACGGGTAAAGCCTACGAGCCGCAGATCGTTCCACGTGGTGACTACGCAAGGGTACTCGCAGAATTTTGGGCTGATGGACCAGATAGTGAAACGCCACCTGGACATTGGTTTGTCATCCTCAATAAAGTGAACGAACATCCGCTACTGGAAAAGCGACTGGGCGGAAAAGGGCGTACTTTGAATGATTTGGAATGGGATGTCAAGTCCTACTTTATTTTAGGCGGTACGATGCACGATGCTGCGATTGCGGCTTGGAGTGTCAAAGGTTGGTACGATTACATTCGCCCGATTTCTGCGATTCGCTATATGGCGGCACGTGGGCAAAGTAGTGATCCTGCGCTGCCTAATTATGATGTCGCTGGTATTCCATTAGAGGCAGGATTAGTAGAAATTGTTCAGGCAAACGATCCGTTGGCAGGCGTCAATGGACAGCACATTGGTAAAATCAAACTCTACACTTGGCGCGGACACGGCTACGTCAACGATCCAGCTACAGAAGCTGCTGGCGTCGGTTGGATACTTGCCGAAAACTGGATGCCTTACCAGCGCATTTCCTTCGTAACGCCTCCTTTTGCGGGCTATGTTTCGGGGCATTCTACCTTTTCCAGAGCTGCCGCCGAAGCCATGACCCTGCTAACGGGCGATCCATATTTCCCAGGCGGTGTAGGGGAGTTCATTGCTTATAAAAACGAATTTTTAGTATTTGAAGAAGGACCAAGTCAAGATGTGATTTTGCAGTGGGCAAGCTATCGCGATGCGTCCGATCAGTGTAGTCTGTCGCGCATTTGGGGTGGCATCCATCCGCCTGCTGATGACCTTCCTGGGCGATGGATTGGAGCAAAAATTGGGACAACTGCTTTTGCTTATGCCGTGCCTTATTTTTCCTCGAATAGCAATGAATTAAATATACAAGAAAGTCTGCTATTTCCCAATCCTACATCAACTGATGCGACTATTACTTTGACCACAACTACCGCTGATATGAAATTCATATTGAGCGACGCAAAAGGACAGGTACTACCCATCTCCAATGTCGAATATAATCCCAATTTGAATTGTACCACTCTAAGCTTCTACAACCTGAGTGCAGGTGTTTATACGATTACTGCTGGAAAAAATAGTTGGCAGTTTGTGGTGTTTTAGTGGGCTTTTAGGAATAAGGTTGACACAAACTACAAAAAATTGAATAGGGGTGTAAAAAATTTTGAATAGTACTTGGAATAAATCCTAGTGGTATTTTTGAGATCGCATAACAAGTATGCCCAAAGGAAAGGTTTTTTATGGATGGAAACACAAGTTCTCAGTAAAGTCTTTGAACTATTTTTTCTTAATTTGCATTTTTTACACAAAAACTAAATAAAAAAGCTATTTTTTATATTAAAAATAGGATATTTATGCCGAAAAAATACAATTCAGTATGATAGTCGAATTCAGTGTTAAGAATTTTAGATCAATTCAGCATCTTCAAACATTGAGCTTCCGAGCAACAAATCTGAGTAGCTCACCTAGATACAAATTTGTTGACCAAAACAATATATACGAAGCGGACGCGAATACGAAGCTTTTAAAAACAATAGGCATTTATGGAGCTAATGCTAGTGGAAAAAGTAATATCATAATTGCTTTAGAAGCTTTTTGCGAAGTTATCAGCGGTCTTCCAAGTCCCCAATCTCGTCTTGCTAAATTATGTCAGCCATTTTTTTTTCAAGAAAATCATGAAAATACAGCGTCTTACTTTCAAATTATTCTAATGGTAGAAGGGCGAAAATATCGCTATGGATTTACGGTTAAGAAGAATATGAATGAACTGAATGATGATAATCCAAGCAAAGAAATCATATCTAGCGAATGGTTATTTGGTCCAAAGCATATCAATCAAGTAAAATTATTTACGCGAAAAGGCTTAAATATTGACAATTCTAATTTACCTGGCAAAGAGCGCATTGCATCACTTGAATATGAGCATATCCCTTATTTAACCCATGCTTCTTCATTTAGTAGGGAAATATCATCGAAAATATGGAAAGCGATTAGTGGTTTTATGACGACAAGACTTAGTCAATCACTAGATTACTATAGAATACATTCTATTCGCCAAATTAATAATAATACTCTGAAAGAGAGGTTTATAGCTTTTTTTAAATCTTTTGGAATTGAGTATGTAGATATAGT
Organism: Bacteroidota bacterium; assembly: GCA_038746215.1. Taxonomy (GTDB): domain Bacteria; phylum Bacteroidota; class Bacteroidia; order Chitinophagales; family Saprospiraceae; genus JAAUTG01. The sequence continues at coordinate 6,906 of JBCDKV010000116.1, forward strand.
TTTTACCGATGACAATGACTATTTAAAAAGAAGTAAATTTCCTTTGGAAAAACTTTTTGTGACCAAGAAATCTCATAGTGGTAATGGTAAAAATATTGTCTTAAATATGAAAAAGCATGAATCTGCAGGCACTCAAAAACTTTTTGATTTGGCTGGGCTAATCATACACGCATTCAATATTGATAGAAGTGGATTGATAATTATTGACGAGATTGATAGTAATTTCCATCCTTCTCTGCTCGTGAAATTAGTCGCACTTTTTAATGATCCCGAAATCAATAAAGCCAATACTCAACTTTTATTTACTAGCCATGATACTAACTTAATGAGTCCAGCAATAATGAGAAGAGACCAATTTTATTTTACTGAAAAAGATGATTCCGAATCAACTGTATTATATTCATTAGCAGAACTTAAAGGAATAAGGAATGATGCTGATTTTGCGAAACATTACTTAGCAGGCTTCTATGGTAGCTTGCCCGTATTATCTGATTTTATTAATGTTGAAAATAAACAAATGAATGGAGCCTTGGAATATAAAATCTGATGATACTAGGGCAGTTGATTCTAAAAAGACTTTTATCATATTTTGTGAGGATGGAGCTGTTGAGCCTGCTTATTTCAAATTATTTAGCCATGAAAATATTCAAATCTCTGCCTTTGGCAACCAAAATCAACATCATGCTCAAGTTGATAAAGCGACAGAATATTTTAGAGAAAATGATTTGCTCGAGCTAAATGCAGACGGTAAAGAAGTACTAAAAATCGAAGAAGGTGCACAGGTCTGGTGTGTATTTGATCGGGATAAAAATGTAGATGATAAAAAAGATACTTCTTTCAACGATTCTATTGCAAATGCAGAATCCAAAGGCATTAGAATGGCATGGAGTAATGATGATTTTGAATTGTGGGTTCTGCTTCACTTTGAAGATGTTGACCCAAATAATAATGAATATCATCATCGAGAAAAGTACTACGAAAGGCTAACAACACTTCTTAAGGAATTGTATCCTGAAGAATCCATCTTTCAGTCTCCTAGATTCGATTACTACTCCACCATGAAATCTAAAAAGAGATTCATAAAATTTACCTATCAGTATATGAAAGAAAATGTGAATGTAGCAATTGAAAGAGCTCAAAAACTTGAAAACTATCACGCCGAACCTAAAAAACCAACTCACCTACAATGTCCTTGCACAAAAGTACATCTACTGGTACAAGAATTACTGTCAGCAAGAGTAATATGATGCCTTTTGTGATGGTCTACCACATCTACAACAAAAAGCCAAATATTAGCTACAAGGTCTTGCATTGTATGCCGTCCAGTGCAAAAGAACTCCTGTCCATTTTATACTATATGGTATGAAAGACAAGCACACACACCATTTCCCTCTTTGGTTCGTTTTGTACAAGATATTGATATTTATGACCATTGGGACGTTGATACTCGACAAATTTATCGTTCTTTAGAGCCTGTTTAGACTACATTCATTCTCTTATAAATAGGAAAATCAACTTAAAAAATGAACGAAAAAATCTACGTCCTACTCCTCTGCTTATCTTTTCTTTTATCCGCCTGCTCGGAGCCAGAAAAACAAGCCTCTGCATCAGAAACAAAACAACCAAACATCATATACATCATGTCTGACGATCATTGTGCGCAGGCAATTGGAGCATATGAAATGCGTCTGGCTTCTTTGAATCCAACTCCAACGATTGACCGTTTGGCGAAAGAAGGTATGTTGTTTGAAAATGCCTTTTGCACCAATTCCATCTGTACACCTTCTCGTGCGTCCATTATGACTGGACAGTACAGCCAAACTAATGGCGTACTAGATTTGGGTGGCAGAATTGGAAAAGACAAACAGTATCTTCCCATAGAAATGAAGAAGTTGGGCTATACTACCGCCATGATCGGCAAGTGGCATTTGAAAGAAGCACCAGAAGCATTTGACTACTACAATGTGCTACCCGGACAAGGAGACTATCACAATCCGACGCTCTATACTAGATCAGGAGATAGCTTAACGAGTTTTCGATTTGAGGAAGACTTGGTGCGCGAGGTCTATGCTACCAAATACGAGGGACATTCCTCGGATGTCATTACCGATTTATCCTTGGATTGGCTCAAAAATAAGCGAGATGCCTCCAAGCCCTTTTTCTTAATGCACCACTTCAAAGCACCACACGACTTTTTTGAATATGCAGCGCGATACGAGGATTACCTCAAAAACGATTCCATACCAGAACCTGCAAGTCTGTGGGACAATCAAAACAATGGTTCTATTGCTACTAAAGGCATCAATGGCAGCTTAATGGATACGATTGGTTCTTCCATCGGGCATCGAAATATCATAAGAAATATGGGCATGCACATGGAAATTGATCCTAGCATTCCTGACCCTGAATACAAGCATTTGGCTTATCAAGAGTACTTAAAACGTTATTTGCGATGTGTGAAAGGTGTGGATGACAATGTAAAGCGGCTTTTTGATTATCTGGAAGCAGAAAATTTGATGGATAATACCGTTATCATCTACACTGGAGACCAAGGCTTTATGCTGGGAGAACACGATTATATTGACAAGCGATGGATGTACGAGGAGTCGCTACGGATGCCTTTTTTGGTGCGTTATCCTCCACTCGTGGAAGCCGCCTCCACAACAGATGCCATCGTTAATAATGTTGATTTCGCACCTACCATTCTTGATTTAGCAGGTGGTGATACGCCCGATTATATGCAAGGCAGTAGCTTCAAAAGCATCTTAGCCACCGCCAAAGAACCCGAAGACTGGAAGCAAGCTACTTACTATCGCTATTGGATGCACATGGCACACAAACACAATAATCCTGCGCATTTTGGCATTCGTACCAAAGAATACAAACTGATCTTTTTCTATGGCGCGGACTACAAAGAACGCAATACCAAAGCACAGAAATGGGCGCACAATCCTGCCTCCATGTCCACTTTCAAAACGCCTCCTGCATGGGAGTTCTACGATCTAACGAAAGACCCGTATGAGTTGAACAATGCTTATGAGGACGAAAATTATGCCGAAGTAATCGCGGACTTGAAAGTACAGTTGAAAGCAATGAGAAAATCGCTTAATGAAGAGGATGATAAGTATCCTGAGTTGCAGGCAATTATTGAGGCGTATTGGTAGATATACTGCAAACGGGGTAAAAAAGTGCTTTCATTTTTGAAAAAAGATAGTTTTTATTCACATCATTTGCCGCTAAATTTGAGGGTAAGTTTTCGCTGAGGAGGAGGTCGACACCTCCTCAGCGAATCAAGGTTTTTTAAGGACAAAGAAGCGATTCTCGCTTCTTTGTCCTTAAAAAACCTTGATCAAATTTGGC
>JBCDKV010000117.1:0-10241 GCA_038746215.1 Bacteroidota bacterium
CAAAGAAAGTCAAGGCTTTGTCCAGATTGCCCAAGGACGTGTGCGTGTCTCCCAGTTTGGAATACGAGATCGCCAGTCCGTTTTTAAAACCCACATTTTGCGGATAGCTCGCATAGAGTGCTTCAAATAATTCAGTTTCATCTTCAAAGAAAGTCAAGGCTTTGTCCAGATTGCCCAAGGACGTGTGCGTTGAACCCAGTTTTTCATACGAGATCGCTAGTCCGTTTTTAAAATCAGGATTGTCAGGTGCTTGCTCTAAAAGCTGCTCCTGTATTGAGCACATTTTCTGGTAGGCGTTCATGGCTTGTATTAAATCGCCCGTTTTTCTATAAAAATTACCTATATTCTGACACAGCGTTGCTAAGTCATCATCCACTAAATCCAAACTATCTATGATAGATTCTGCATAACGCAATAAGATCAATGCTGCTTCATAGGTATCGGTATGGATAATTTCATCTTCAGAAATTTTTCTAGATATAGTATTGCTCAGATCATTACAATCCTCCAAAACATTTTCATGCTTTCCCAATACAATCTCCTGCACCACCGGACTCACCTTGAAAGCACTTTCTGCTTCATTAAACTCCAGCCAGCCACTTTGCGCAAGTTGTAGCAGGGTATCTTCCAAATGCTCCAAGCTAGGCAGCAAATCAGCTAGGGTAGCAAAAAGAATATTTTCGGCGGGTAGCACCGCAAAAATGGAGAGCATTTGGCGTTCGGCGGCACTGAGGTCGTTGAGGTCGTACATGGCAGCGATAATAGCTTCGGGGGTTTCGCGGCGGAGTTGAATGCCTGCTTGGTAGCTGGTTTGCACCGTTTTGCCTTTGATACCCAGCAAGCCTTTTTCTTGTAGGTCTTGCCAAAGTTTAGTGAGGCTGTAATGGGTTTTCAAGCGATTGAATTGTTTGAGGTTTTTGGCGAGTAGTTCGATGACCAAAGTATTCTTCCCGACCGCCTCGATGATGCTTTTGAGGAGTTCGTGTTCTTCCGCTCGCAGCGCTTTGTAGTGGTGCTGAAACAGACGCAAACGATCTTCACTTTCGAGGGGTTTTACTTGGTGGCGCACCGCGCCCTCAAATTCAGTGATGCGCGTGGTGAGCAGCAAATGAAAATTGGGGCAGCGGCGCAGTGCCATGTAGTAGCGTTCCAGTTCTTGCACTTCGTTGGCATTGTCGATGACCAGTAAACAGGGCTTTTCTAGGTTGGACATTGCTTGCAGCAGTCGTTCCAAGCGTTCTTCATTGGGCAGCGTCGCCTCAAAACGCATTTGTAGCGGAATCGCCAAAGTCAGTAGGGCTTCCAATAAACTTTCGCCCGTAAATATCCAAGCCAAATGCTGATAATCGGCGGCGTATTGTCGGAAATAGCGCGCCGCAATAGTCGTTTTGCCCATACCACCTTTGCCATTCACGAGCAGCAGCAAATGATCGCCTTTGAAGAGTTTGTGATGAATGGCGGTCAGATCGTCTGCTCTACCGATGAAGTAATCGGTTTGGAAGGGAGGCGCAGTGAGCATTTTGGGCAAGTCCGTTTTTTGGTCTTTTTCTTCTTCTCCTGCCTTTGTTTCAGTAGCTAAAGCATCGCAATAACGATCTATTTCATCATTGATTTTATTCCAAAGTCCGTCCGCACTTTTGTATTCGCTGGGAAAATACTTTAGGTCAGACAGCTTTTGTTGAAAGTCTTCTAAACTCAATAAATCTCTAGCGGAAGTGCCTTGTGGATAATTCTCCTTTTTGAAATAGACAACGATTTTAGGCTGTCCCGTCCGCTTGAATTGTTGGTAGGCTTGCTCAAATTCTTCGTGGGTGTATTTACCGACTTTGGTAAAAGCGAGGCATATAAAAATATCGGCAGCTCTCACCAGTTTGTTGTATTCATCTTGGGAGCGCGTATCAGACATCATCTCCGATTCATCTTCCCAGATCTTTAGATTGAGATAGATACCTTTGTCATGTAATGTGCCATTTTTTGTAGCAATCTTGCTTTTTAGGTGTTCTCGCTCTGCTTTCAATTCATTAGAAGAAGCTAAAAAGAGCTTGATTTTTTTTGTCATAGATCGAAGAATGGATAAATGGATTTAAGCAATAAGACGACTGACGACAAAAATAATCATAAGTAAGCAATCGACAAGTTTATCCACTTGCTTGATATTATTTTTTGAAAATGGAATTAAAAACTTCGTTTTTAATTCCATTTTCAAAAGGCCCTTCGAACAGAAATGATTTTATTTTTGATGATTTTATCCAAAAATCATCAAAAACAACAACATTTCTGTCCAAAAGGTCCACCCAATTGCTAATTTTCATGAAATAAAAATTAGCAATTGGAGAACTAGAGTGTCAACTACTTTTACGACTCGGATAAACATGTCAAGCAATCGTGAAATTTTATTTTTAAAAGCCAATGCCAAGCGAATTGATGAAACTTATCAAAAATCATAAAAAAGGCTAGACGTCAGCAGTTAGAAGCGAGCGGTCAGACTCGCAAACGGATGTGAGATATAATTCTGAATCTCAGGGAATTGAGATAGTCTGCATAATCGCTTTATTATCAATCATTTACAATTAGACGTGTACGAAGTTCTAGGCAATCCTCAAAGTAAGCCTTAGTAAATCCCTTCAGATCGCGCAACAAGTATGCTCAAAGGGTTTTTATGGACGGAAACACAAATTTCAACTTATTTTTCTCCAAAAAATAAGTTGAAATTTGTGTTTCCGTCCGAAGAGAACTACTGAGCATACTTGTTGCTCAATTATCTTATATTGACTCAGGCTATTTGCTGTTAAAAAAATGAGACTTCGTAAACTACTAGATAGCAACAATCAATTCAACATTTTTTCAATCCAACAATCCTACAAAGTGATCACAGTAAAAATACACTTTTTTATCCCGAATGGAATATCGCTCAAACCCGTTCAATAATCATAGAAGAAGCACCGCCCCCACCATTACAAATAGCCGCCAATCCGACGCTGCCTTGCTTTTGTTTCAGCACATTATTCAGGGTTGTCACGATCCTAGCGCCCGATGCACCGAGGGGGTGACCAATGGAAACAGCTCCGCCAAAAGCATTGACTTTTGCTGGATCGACTTCGAGGACTTTGTTGAAAGCAAGCGTCACGACTGAAAAGGCTTCGTTGACTTCGAAGTAGTCAATGTCTTTTAGGCTCATTCCTGCTTGTTTTAATGCTTTCGGAGCGGCAATCGTAGGCGCAGTCGTGAACCATGCTGGCTCTTGCGCTGCGTCGGCAAAAGTGACGATACGAGCATCTGCTTGTAGTCCAAGTTCCTTCAATTTGCGTTCGCTAATCAAAACCACTGCTGAAGCTCCGTCGTTGATGGTAGACGCATTGGCTGCGGTCACAGTACCATCCTTAGTGAAGGCAGGTCGTAGGCTTGGAATCTTCTCGAACTTTACACGCTTGTATTCTTCATCTTCAGTGATGTCGATGGGATCACCCTTTCTTTGTGGTACGCTCACCGCTACGATTTCTTCTTTGAATTGTCCACCGTCAGTTGCCGCTGCTGCTCTTTGATAAGATTGCACCGCAAACGCGTCTTGTTCTTCCCGACTGATCTGATATTTTGTAGCAGTATTATCCGCACAAATCCCCATCGCTTGGTGGTTGTAAGCATCTACGAGTCCGTCTTTTGCCAAGCCATCGACTAAGGTGGTGTCGCCGTATTTGCTCCCCCATCGTGCTTTTGGGACATAATAAGGGACTTGGGACATATTCTCCATACCGCCCGCCACGATAATGTCTGCGTGTCCTAGCATAATACTTTGCGCCCCAAACATGATGGATTTGATCCCAGAGGAACACACTTTATTGACAGTCGTGCAAGGAATTTGATTACTCAAACCCGCATGAATACTCGCCTGTCGAGCGGGCGCTTGTCCTAGATTGGCAGAACAAACATTGCCCATGAATACTTCATCTACTAAAGCTGGATCAATCGCCGCTTTTGCTAATGCGCCTTTGATGGCGGTTGCGCCCAGTTGTGTGGCACTTATACCAGCGAAAACACCTCCAAAACTACCCAAGGGCGTGCGGACAGCCGAGAGGATATATACTTTTTGCATATTTCTTTATTTTTTGTTGAATCGTTGAAGTGTCGAATTGTTAATCTGTACCTAGCAATCCTCATAATCTACAACAACTTGTTCATTCGTGGGTTCTTGGTAGCCCCAAAAAGAGCAGTTTGCATGTCGTAGTCGATTGGCTTTAAAAGCGAGTTGGTGTTCAGAAAAACGGACTTGTGCTAGCACGGGGCGAAGGATGTTTGCCCAAAAATTGACTTGGTGAAAAGCATCAAAAACAGAAATTCTAAACTGTGTTTGGTGCGTTGAAAAATCGCGATAGTATTGATAATAAGGTTTTACAAAAGTCTGGGCTTCTTGACCAAAAAATTGTGCCTCTACAATCGAACCAGAACTCAAAGCCGTCACCGTACGCAATCCAGCTGTACAAAAGAGTTCGTAAGTATTGTGTGTCTTTTCTAGTAATTTCATCCCCAGTTGCTCTAGTTTTTCTGGGGCGTGTGCAGTACTTAAATCAAAAGGATGCTTTTTAAACCAAACCGTACCTGATTGCGACAGTTGCTTAATCTGGGTATAAAAATCATCTAGTGTTTTCAGTTTTCCATCTTCTAAAAGAGCTGGAAAAACCCCAGACTGTCCTAAGATAAGATGTCCTTTTAGGTCTATGGAATGCCCCTTTCGGTAATAGCGCGCTTTATGGAAGTTGACCGCTTGTTCAATTTGAAAATTGGGGAGTTGGTAAGCTAGCAGTTGTTCAAAAATAGCAGGATGATTAGTATTGAAACTAAAAAATACGTCATCCATAAATCGGATAGGATCCCACATAATACCAATGCAAGGAACATTCAGTGCATCACAAATTTTCATTAGATAAGGCGGAATTTCAAAGCCTATTACGATAGCATTCGCCAGCAGTGGCTCAAAATAGGCTAGTACTGCGTCGGGTATTTTTGCTTGATAATATAGATTGATCCAGCCGTTAACATCTGCCTTTTGCCCAAAATCATTGAAGACCTTTTCTCCTTCAAAACGACTGCCAGAATCCCATTCCAGTAGTTTGACGGGCAATTGACTAGCATATTGCATGGGCGTTTTTAGAATTTGTAGTAACCAATGGGTATTCCTCGCCCATTTATCTCTACTTTTAAGGTCTGGTGTCAAGCGTAGTAGATCAGACGTAAAGATGATTTTTTTAGCTTGCATGATTTATAGGTGTGCGTCAAATCCATAAAAAAAAGGACTTACAACATCAGTCATAAGTCCTTGAAAAATAAGTGGTGGGCGATGAAGGATTCGAACCTACGACCCCTTGGGTGTAAACCAAGTGCTCTGAACCAACTGAGCTAATCGCCCGCTTTTTTGTTTGGGAGTGCAAATATAGTGTCTTTTTGTATATCGCACAATATCTATATGGAAAAATGAAAAATATTTTTGGTGCTATCTGGAATCAAGTTCAGGTGGATACAAGAAGATCGCGCAACAAGTGTACTTAGAACAAAATACTTAATTCTGAAGTTCCCAAATCCACTTCCCATCTCCATCCACATATCCGATGCGCTCGCCTTGTTCTACGCGATAAATATCACCTGAAACCAGCAGGACGTAATCAAACACAGATGGCAGGACGGTTCTTCCCGCATGATTGACAATACCAAAAGCGGGTGGATGCACTAAGACAAAACCATCGCCTAGACGATCCACGGCTAAATATTTTGGACGTAAAGTCATCATACCTCTTTTGTCAATGATCGCTCTGCGGCGGTGTTGTTGCACCATGGCATAGTCGCCGATGAAGGGATTAATTTCCTGAAAATACTGATCGAACAAATTGTTGCCTTTGGCGTCGCCGTAGTAGTAGTGATGTCCATAGAAAGGTGCTTTCTTACTGTGCATCCCAAAAATGCCATCTTGACTAAAAAGGGCACGAATTGGGAGCAGTTTTCCCGTAGTCGTCAACACCTTTCTAGTACTCGCATCACCTTCTACCAATTGCACAGAAGCGTAGCCATTGGCAAAAGGATGAGCAACTGGAAAACTGCGTTTGAATACATTGCGCCCTTCGCGATCAATGTACTCCCATTTGCTGTATGCACCTCTTTTGACGAGCGCAAAACCATTGGAAAAAGGCAGGGCTTGGTAATACTGCATCGGTGTGACGAGTTCACCCGAAATATGCAAAAAACCATAATGTCTACCATTACTTACTACTGCAACCTCTTCTTGAAAAGTGTCGATTTGTGTAAATTGAAAGGGCGCAAGGATCGTACCTTGCCGATCAATCAAGCCTTTTTTACCCGAAGAATAGGTTCGCATCGCCTCTGCCACGCCGTGTTCATTGAATTCACGGATGAGTTGGAAGTCTTTGGGCGTCAGGACAAATTCTCCTTTTTCGTCAATCAGTCCCATACGCCCGTTTTGAGCTACTCGTGCCAAACCTTCTTTAAAGTCAAAGGCACGTTGATAGGTAGGTTCAATGACGACCTTTCCTTTGCGATCCAAAAATCCATACGCGCCTTTGCGTTTCATCCAAACTTTACCTTCGTGAAAATTGCCTGCTTCTTCACCTGTTTCTAGTTCAAAAACTACCTGTCCTGTGGTATCAATGAATGCCCATTTTTTTGCTAATTTAACAGCAGCTAGTCCTTCTGAAAAATCTCGAACCGCTTGATATTGGCAAGTGACTATTTCCTTCCCCTCATCATTCATAAAACCCCATTTCCCCTTATTCTGTACCCGACAAAAACCCGCTTTAAAGGGCAAAATTTCTTCGTAGCAATAGCTACACAGCTCCCAGCCCTTTCGATTGAAAAGGATGATGCCTTGATTGCGTTTATTGGTCTTCCAAGCACCGTAATAGTTCGAGATGTGTCCGTATTCAAAGGGGATCATCACCTCGTTTTTCCTATTGATTACGCCCCAATTACGGTCTTTCACAGCTTCCATTTGCCCATCGTAAGAATCGCGCACATAATCATACAAAGTATCAATCACCCAATTACCTAGCGTATCAATAAAGCCCCATTTGGCAGGTATGGTATCATTGGGATTAACCCACATCATCTCCGATTTCACTTGGATGCCCTCGGTGGCTTCTGGATGATTAATGGGCAAGGCATCGAAGCAAAATTTCTTCCAAAAACTAGCAATATCTTCCAGTTGGTATTTGTCGTCTGCTCCATCGCTCATTTTTTCTAATACTCCACCCACACAGACCCTTGCCAAACCGTATTTGAAGTCTCCGATATAGGTAAATTCTTGCTCATTGAGCAATTGTCCCTTACGGTCAATAATGACCATTTTGCCATTGTCTTTCACCGCAGCGGCACATGGCAACTGGCGTTCAAAATCATATCTTCGGACACCTGCGTATGTTTGCTCGGATAGTTGTTCGGCAGTCATCAGATCGTACAATTGCATCTGACGATAATAGCGATTGGGTAGGATATCGAATATACCTGAGTGTGATTTGAAAGTGGAAGCGGCAAAAGAGACCAAACCTGTATTGATCGGTTTGTTGGTCACTAAAATGCGTTTGGCATCGAGTATAGTTTGAAAATTATTGGTGTCAGAGGCTACAGGATAGAAGCGTAACTGCCGACGGTATGCTTCGTCCAAACGCCAACGCCACGGAAAAGAATCCAGCGGAAAGGTCGTTTTATATTCTTCCAAAAAGCTTTCTTCTTCCTGTACAAAACGACTGTTGCGAATGGATTTAGCTTCCAAATATTCATCTAAGCCTCTTTTACGAACTCGAAGCGTATTCACTCGACTGTGATCTTCAAAATTGACGACTCGCGCTTGTTCGTCTAGGGTATAAACGCTTAGTCTTCTCCCCATGCGAGCTTTCACTTTGTTACCTTCAAGCGTCAAGCTGGTGTATTGGGGCGGAATGATTTCCTCCATGTTTCGATTAATCATGCCTTGCCCCGTGCGAAACCGACTCGTCACTACGGCAACTTGTCCCTGAAAAGTGTCAATGCGCCCGTACTGATGGGGCAGAATCATGCGACGCTGCTCCATATTGTAGATGCCAAATCCGCCCCGACCTGCCACGCGATACAGCGGATATTCCAGCGGTTGAATAGCGGCAAAAACGCTGTCTATGGCACGTTTACCTTGGTGATCGATAAAACTGCACATTTCGTTGTAATAGGCAAGGACGTATTGCTTATCTAACTTTTGGATACTATCGAAAGAGAAAGTTGGTTTGAACAGCTCTTTTTTATTGAAACTATACAAAAAGTCTTGCTTTGGATTGGTATTGGTGGTCATCAGCATGAGGTGCTGATTGAAGGTTTGAAATTCTGCCCATTTGGGTATAAATATTTCTCTGCCTAAGGTGTCCACTGCGCCCCAAGACATGCCTTCGCCCAACGTAGCAATGAAGTCTTGTCCGCAAGCTTTGAAGTCTCTGAAAGTAGGCGATAGTACCCATTTATTTGCCCGATTGAGGATACCAAATGTCCTTGCTTTGCCTGCTGCTTGTGCTTTGAATAGTCCTTGTCCAGCATCCAAAAAGGCAATTTGTTTGTATTTCATGGGGATGATGACCCCTCGCCCTACTTCGTATACGCCCCACAGCTTCTGATTCCGAATTTTGAAGTAAATTTTGCCCGAATGTTGGCTTTTGCCCAGTAGTTGAATGTCGGTGTAGGAGGTATTCATCACCGCTTCTTCCTGCCGATTGACGACTAAGAAATCCTCTTCTAAAACCACCGCAAAATATTCCTCGGACAGTGGGCGAATGCGTTGATACTTCGGAGAGAGGACTTCTTGTTTTTTGCGATTGATCAGTCCCAGTTTATCGTCCAATTGTACCAAGCGAAAACCAGATGACTTTTTTGAGTCATTGTACCAAGGCAGTTCGCGCACGCCAATTAAATCGTATTTTGGCTCGACGATGAGCTTGCCCCTCTGATTGATGTAGCCCCATTTGTGATTGACTTTGACTGGATAAAGATAAGCTTGGGTGTAGCCGTGGATGCTGAATAAGCTAGCAAAAAAGGCGATGATAAGTGCTTGGCGCATAAGTAGGGTGGATTTAGAGCTTGTTAGAATTTTTCAAGCTTGTTTGAGTAGAATTGCGATCTCTTCTCCTAAATCATGTAAGAACAATTCTTTTGTATTCCAAAGGATTTCTACATCAACACGATAATACTCGTGAACTAGAATGTGACGTAAGCCTTCCATTTTTGCCCATTCAATATGTGTGTTTTTTTCTTTATACGTTTTCTCTAATTGATAAGATGCCTCTCCTATGATCTCAAATAATTTGATGACCGCCAGTTGTTTGATCTCGTCCTCGAAGAAGTCTTCGTAGGAAATATCATCTGTGAAAAGCAACACTTTATCAATTGCTTCATTGATGTGCTGTAAGCGTTCTTTTGTACTCGGTATTTTTCTTTTAGCCATATACCGCAATTTTATCTCGCTCAAAACTAGCTTGCACGTGTGGATAAGCAGTCCCTAACTGAACAATATCTACTTCATAATTCGTAAGTAGCTTTAAATCCTGCTTGAAGCCAATAAGATCGAATAACGTAGCTTTGTAGTCATCTTTGAAAGCCAGCATGATATCTAGGTCACTCTCTGCGGTGTGTTCGTCACGAGCTACTGAACCAAAGATATAAACGGACTTTACAGCTTGGTTCTTGAAATAGTCTTTTGTTATTTGAATTAATTTCTCTTTGGATTTCCTAACAGAATTTGTAGCTTTTTCCTCTTTTTTTGGAGGCTGATATTCTGATGCACGCACTAAAAAATCGTGTGTTTTTTTGAGGATTTCGTAAGTACTCTTATCAACATCCAGTGCAACTAAATAATCATCAATAGCTTCCTCTGAAAGCAATATTTTTCCATTCTCAACTCTAGACACATAGCTTTGGCTTTTATCCAATTTTTTGGCTAGGGCAGTTTGCGGTTGATTTGCCCGTTTTCTCAAGATTTTTAGATAATGTCCAACCACTCTAAAGGTATTTGAAATGAGTACTCAAATTTTGCTAATTAGTTGCTAGCAGTTAGTTCCATATGCGAATAACGGGTAAAATGCTCCATCTTGCGGCAGTACAGCTTTACTAAACTTTTGAAACATAGTAAAGTATTTGAGATCGCGCAACAAGTATGCCTAAAGATTTTTTATGGACGGAAACACAAATTTCAACTTATTTTTTGGAGAAAAATAAGTTGAAATTTG
>JBCDKV010000118.1:0-10194 GCA_038746215.1 Bacteroidota bacterium
ATTGGCTTCGTAGCCTACAATTGGGTGGAAGCTCTCTCCTTGGTATAGGTCTTGTTCTGATCTGAACTGCGCGATACGTTTTCCTAGTTCATATTCTGAAACATTGCCATCGGAGAGAGCGGCTGCTAACCAGCGATAGGTTTTCAGTAAAGCGACACCATCTTTTTCCATCGTTTTTCTAAGATGACGAAGTTCCACTTCATTTTTTACGGCTTTCAGCTTTTTGATCGGATTCAGCCTAATGTGATAGTCACTACCCATAGCCGAATAGTGTGCCGCCGACAAGCTTTTATCGTCGTACAACACTACCTGATCTCGTTCTATTTGTGTTATGAAAGTTGCAAAGTCGTGGTAGTTTGCAAAGCTCACTGCATCTGCTTGTAGTTGTTGTTTTAGCAGTTGGTCGATCTTATTTTGATCCGTGAAAAGATAGACATACGTAGCAGTAATCGCAGCATAGGCGTAGAAAACAGGGTTGTAGGCAGTATCGCTACCACGTAGATTAAATAGCCACGCAATTTCATCCAAAGCACTCACCAAGTAAATATCCGCCGCTTGTGCTTCCATTTCCTCGCGCACCATTGCCAGTTTTTCAGCACGCGATTGCCCCGCATATTTCAATTCGTGACTGAAAATAGACTGGGTCGAAATTGGAGGACGGTTCTGCCAAATGTCGTCTACCAAATCACAATCTATCGCTAGTTCTAAATCGGCATACTCAAAAGTTTCTTCTATAAATTGTAATTGAAAAATAGAGAACAATCTTCCATCGAGTCCGATCAAACTTTCTGGAGCTAACTGCTCTGCTAAGTATTCGTCATATTCTAATCCGCCCCCTGACACTTTTTCCATCAGTTCGATCCCACTTCCAGCCAATTGGTGTGCTGCCTGTATGAAATAGCGGCTATCCGTCCACAAGCCTGCCCAATCCATCGTGACCACTAGCGTTCCTGCCGAACCATCAAAGCCTGACAGCCATGTCCTCGCATTCCAATAGTCCGCCACATATTCGCTTTGATGTGGATCACTACTCGGTATAATATAGGCAGCCAAGCCCTTTTTGCGCATGGCTGCTCGCAATAGTGTTAGTTTTTGTATTGTCTGCATGAATTGTGAATGGGAGTTGAAATAAGATATTTACACTGCAAATGGGGCAAAAAAGTGCTTTCACTTTTAGAAAGAGATAGGTTTTTTTCACATCATTTACCGCTAAATTTGGCAGGCTCGATGCCGCCATATTTGAAAGTACATCTAATAGCTTGTATTTGGAAATGTCAAGAGAGCAAAATGCACTTTTTTATCCCAAACGGAGTATATACTACAAATGGGATAAATCTGTGCAAATGGTCGAATTGTAAAATTGTTCAATTCAACATTTTTTTAATTCAACAATTCTGCAAAGTGAGCAAAAAAGAAATGCATTTTTTATCCCATACGCAGTACAGCAAGTTCCCTACAACACACTTTCCACATCGTGCATCTCTAGATCAAAAGCATCAGCAACTCCTTGGTAGACCACTTTGCCCTTCACGACATTCAAGCCCAACTTCAAGGCTTTATCTGCCTTACAAGCTTGCTGCCAACCCCTGTCCGCTAAGCGTATGGCGTATGGCAAAGTTGCATTGGTCAGTGCAATGGTTGACGTGTAAGGAACTGCCCCTGGCATATTTGCTACACTGTAATGTACTACATCGTCTATGATGAAAGTAGGGTCGTCGTGTGTGGTGGGTTTTGAAGTTTCAATGCAGCCACCTTGATCTACGGCGACATCTACTAAGACCGTTCCTGCACGCATGTCTTTCAACATATCTCTTGTAATAAGGTGTGGTGCTTTTGCCCCTGGAATCAGCACTGCTCCCACGATGAGGTCGTGGTCTTTGATGAGCTTCCTAATGTTATATTCATTGGAATAGAGGGTAATCACATTAGCTGGCATGACATCGTTCAAGTAGCGTAGGCGATCCAAATTGATGTCCAAAATTGTGACTTGTGCACCCAGTCCAGCCGCCATTTTTGCTGCTTGTGTCCCTACAATACCACCTCCCAAAACGAGTACTTTACCAGGTGATACGCCAGGCACACCACCTAGCAAAACGCCACGTCCTTTCACGGGCTTTTCCAAATACTTCGCACCTTGTTGAATCGACATGCGACCTGCCACTTCGGACATGGGTATCAACAACGGCAACGAGCGATCTGGTAATTCTACTGTTTCGTAGGCTAGACAAACTGCTTTTTGACGAATCATGGCATTGGTGAGTGGTTCGTAGGAAGCAAAATGGAAATAAGTGAAGAGCAATTGGTCTTCTTGTATCAAGTTGTATTCTGCTTCGATGGGTTCTTTCACTTTAATAATCATTTCCGCTACTTCATACACAGCTTCGATAGTCGGCAAGATTTGAGCACCAGCATCTTTGTATTCTTGATCCGAAAAACCGCTCCCGTCGCCTGCGGTAGTCTGTACGTAGACTGTGTGCGCTCTTTTTGTCAGTTCAAAAGCACCAGCCGGTGTCAGACCTACTCGATTTTCATTTGATTTTATTTCCTTTGGTACGCCAATAATCATGTTTTATTGAATTTGTAATTCCCTGCTTTGTGATTTGGTTAGGATGCGCGAGGGAATGAGTTCAGGTATTTGTTTTTCAGTAATCTTTCTGATTGGTGATACTGGTGATTTATTCATTTGGTGATATGATGACTAGTAATTATGCGAATCTTAGTAAACCTAAACACTTACCGCTTTGCCGCCAGAAGATAAAGCACGGCCATGCGCACCGCTACACCATTTTCTACTTGTTGCAGAATAATGGCATGTTCAGAATCGGCGACCTCGCTCGTGATTTCTACGCCTCGATTGATGGGACCTGGGTGCAAAATGGTAATCTTTTTATCCAACTGATCTAGCAAAGGTTTGTTCACCCCGTAGAATAATGCGTATTCCCGCAAAGAAGGGATATATTTGATGTCTTGCCGCTCCAGTTGAATACGCAGCAAGTTGGCAACATCGCACCATGCTAGAGCTTTTTTGATGTCGTATTCTACCCCTACGCCCAGCGTTTGGATTTGAGGCGGTATCAGCGTAGGCGGCCCACAAACTTTTACTTTTGCGCCCAATTTTTGCAAACAAAAAATATTGCTCAAAGCCACCCTAGAGTGCAAAATATCTCCGACAATCACAATTTTTTTCCCTGCTAAATCACCTAATTGTTCTCGCATGGAATAAGCATCGAGTAGGGCTTGTGTAGGATGCTCGTGCGTACCATCGCCCGCATTGATGACGTTGGCTTTTATCTGATTGGCTAGAAAGTGATGAGCACCCGGTGCGGGATGCCGCATGACCACCATATCGACTTTCATTGCCAAAATATTATTGACCGTATCCAAGAGCGTTTCCCCTTTTTTAACCGAAGAGGAAGCCGCGGAAAAATTGACAATATCGGCAGACAAGCGTTTTTCTGCTAACTCGAAGGAAATTCTAGTGCGGGTGGAATTTTCAAAGAAAAGATTGGCGATGGTCACGTCTCGCAAGGAAGGTACTTTCTTGATGGGGCGACTCAATACTTCTTTAAACTCATCCGTCGTCTTAAAAATAAGTTGAATATCTGCTTCCGTGAGGTATTTGATTCCCAGAATATGTTCCGTACTAAGTTCTTGTATTACTGACATTATTGATAATGATGAAACAATAAAACTTGATGATCCTGATTTGCCTCTAATTCTACTTTCACATAGGCATGATCTAGCGCATCTATTCTCATCCCTATGTAATCCGTCTTGATAGGTAGATGTCGATTGAATCGGCGGTCAACGAGTGCTAGCGATTCGACCCGATTTGGACGCCCGTAGTGATGGAGTGCGGTCATCGCAGCTTGAATGGTTCGCCCCGTAAAGACCACATCATCGATCAAAACGACACTCTTCTCCTCTAAGTAAAAGTCAATTTCCGTGCTGTTGGCTTTTAGTGGACGGGTTCTGGTTCTAAAATCATCTCGATAGAACGTAATATCGAGCTTTCCGTATTCTATTTTATCTACCTCCAAAATCGACAGTAGGCGACGATGCAGCAAGTCTGCCAGCAAAACACCTTTACTTTGTATGCCAATGATGCAAGTGTTTTTGAAATCTTCGTAGGTTTCAATCAGCTCATAGCACAAGCGTTCGATCACAATATTAACGTGATCGTTATTCATTAATACTTTTGCTGTTGACTCTTTCATAGGGGACAAAAATAGACTTAGTTTCTAAAATTATCTTTATTTTCTCACGAATTAATAGCAGGGAATAATGAAATAGTAAATTCAGGTTCTTGAGCGAGCGTTTCTGTTTCCTGATTTTGTGGCGTAAACGGTTTCCTATCATGGGGCGCATCTCAAAATGTCGCAGAAAGTTTTTTTCAAAGGTGAAAAACTTTCTGCTAGGGGGATTTTAAGGGCAAGAAGCGTTAAAACGTTAACGCTTCTTGCCCTTAAAAAACCCTTGGAGCATCCGAAAATCCTCCTTTGTAGATTTTCGGATGCGACTGCATGAAATACAAACGAAAATTCGCCCTTTAATCAACAAACGACATTTTGAGATGCACTCCCTATCATGAGCAGATGCGTTCTTTTAATTCATTTTTAGGCAAATCAACAGTTCAATAAATCAACAAAAAGGAAAATGTATTTTTCTATCCCAAATGGAGTATATGATTGTACTTTCACTAAGTAAATTAATCAGTAGATCAAATCCTAGTCAAATACACTACTGGCACGGCATCGGTCAGCCAAACACCATTTTTGGAGCAAAAAAAGCGATGACCTGTTTCGTGCATGCCTTTGGCATCGACTTGCAACAAAACCAACTTCCCGTGCCGACGCCCTACTTTAGACGCAGTGGCTAAGTCGCTGCTCAAATGTACATGTTGTCGATTGCGTTTTTCCAGCCCCGTAGCTAGGATATGGTCTATTGCCTTTTCGCTGGTGCCATGGTAGAGTATGGAAGGCGGCTGAATGGCTGGTAAATTCAAATCAACTTGGATGGAATGTCCTTGGTTGGCTCTGATTTTTGTGTAATCCGCATTGAAGGTGAAGCGTTGTTTGTCGTTGTTGGCGACGATTGATTTGAGTTGTTCGAGTTCGATAGGATGCTGTGCTTGATTCAGTCGGGCAATTAATTCATCGACATCCGCCCAAGCGTTTGCATCGAGTTGTAAGCCAATAATCTCAGGTCGATGCCGTAGAACAAGACTTAGCAGTTTACTCAGTTTTCGATCTTGTTTTTGCGTATTCACTTTTAGAAGCGTTTTCTTATCCTAACTCCTACGCTTCGCATAAAGTTTCCGACGTTGTCTTTTCCGCTTTTTAGCTGCTTTTTTCACATTCACGGCTTTGCCACCAAAAAGCTGTGACTTTCCGCCTTTAGTGGACAGTTCTCCCTTGCGGTTGACTTTCGCTACAGCATTCTCGCTGGCGGGGCATCCTGCTTTAGGACTACAGGAAAATATAGCCAAACTTAAAAAAAGTAGGCTACATAGTGGAATTATCGTTTTTATATATACTTTTCTCAATTTCATTCTCGTTATTTGCGTTCCAGAAAAAAACAGGGCAATTGGTAAAAAGATTGCTGTAAGCCCTATATTTTAAGGGTTTTTTAGAAAAAAGGGTTGATTTTATACAAAGCAGCCCGTACTTTTGCATTTCAGGAAACTTGTCATAAAGAAAGTATTTAGTACATGGCTGTTTTTTACGAGTTTCCTAAATCTTTTAATTAAAAATTTTTCAAATGAACAAAGGAGATTTGATTAGTAAAATCGCCGAGAAGACTGAATTATCAAAATCACAAGCTTCTGATGCCTTAAATGCCGTTTTAGACTCTATTTCAGATGCACTGAAAGAAGGGGACAAAGTTACTTTGATTGGATTTGGTACGTTTTCTCCTTCTCTTCGCAAAGAGCGTCAAGGGAGAAATCCTCAATCTGGGGCTACCATTACTATTCCTGCTAAGGTCTCTGCAAAGTTTAAGCCTGGTAAAGAATTGGCGGATGCAGTAGATTCAAAAGAATTAATTGAGAAGTTATCTTAAGGATAAGAATGTGTTAATAGCTATTCGAGAGAACTTTTGTATGGTGAAAAGGTATTTGAAAGGTACATTTCTCACTGTTTAAAAGATCATTCCATTGTGAATATGTACTATTAATCACCTGAAGAACGGGACATAAATACTTACGCTAGAGTAGTTGTTTTTGTCTCGTTCCTGATTAGCATTTAATTCAAAAAAAATGGCAAACTGAAATTCTTCGGTTTGCCATTTTTTTATGGTTCAGCGGTATTACTTATTCTACCAGTTATCCCCTTTCAATTGTCCCTGCCGCCACTCCTGATAAGCGTACAAGGCTGCACCTATTGCACCTGCTTTGTTGCGAAACTGCGCAATTTTAATCGGAACATTCAGTTCGATCTGATTTTTATATTCGTCAAATTTCTTACTACCACCTCCACCTAAAATGATTAAATCAGGAGAAATCAATCGATTCAATTGCAATAAATATTCGTTGAAGCGTTTTCCCCATTTTTTCCAGGATAAATCTTCTTTTTGGCGTGTTTTATCCGAAGCATAATGTTCTGCTTTCATACCTTTCATCTCAAAATGCCCAAATTCTGTGTTGCGCACAATCTTTCCATCTGTGAACACCGCAGAACCCAATCCGGAACCTATTGTTATTAAAACCGTTGTCCCCAGTTCGCCTTTACCTGCACCAAACTCTATTTCTGCAATACCCGCAGCATCGGCGTCATTGACTGCAATCACGGGGCAATTCGTGACCTCGCCCAGCAGTTCTTCTACATTTGTACCAATCCACTCTTGACTAATATTAGCGGCGGTTTTTGCTTCCCCTTTCATGATGACCGCAGGAAAACCCACACCAATCAAACCGTTTCTCCATTTGTGCATTTTGCAAAGTGCTGCTACGGCATCTGCTACGGCTTCGGGTGTCGAAGGTTGTGGCGTTTCTATTCTGAGACGCTCCGTCACCATTTCGCCCGTATGGACGTTGACGATGCCTCCTTTTATACCTGAAGCTCCAATGTCAATGCCTAATACTTTATTGATTTCCACGTTTTATATTTTTACCATTACTTAATGACAACTATTTCCATTGGCACATCCTCATTGGGGCGATTGCGCTGATCTTTGTTGACACTCGCAATTTGACCAATGACCTCCAATCCATCGATTACTCTACCAAACACGGTGTACTGACCATCTAAAAAAGGATAGCCACCTTCTTCCAAGTAAGCCTGTTTTTGTGCTTCGGTATAGGCTACACCGTTTCGCCGCTCTACGTTTTTGAGGACGCTTTCCTCAATACTCGCTTTGCCGTGTACGATATAGAATTGAGAACCAGAAGATTTTCGCTGTGGATTGACACTATCGGGGGATCTAGCGGCTGCCAAAGCACCCCGCAAATGAATATTATCGGCGAGCATTTCTGCCTCTACCTGATAGCCAGGCCCACCCGTTCCTAGCATTTGTCCAGCAACTGCATCTTTAGAATTTGGATCGCCGCCCTGTACCATAAAGCCATCGATGACCCGATGAAACAACAAACTATCATAGAAACCTTCTTCCGCTAGCTTAATGAAGTTGTCCCGATGCTTAGGCGTAGAATCAAACAACTGAATCAGCATATTTCCGTAGGGTGTTCGGAGTTCTACTAAGCAAATTTCGGGTGCTTTGACCACAATATTTTTCTTGGTGACTGCGCTTTTCTTACCATTTTTTGCAGTAAGGGCAACCTCATAATTGCCAGAAACTAGGTAGCGATGCGAAGGATCGCTGACCATTGCCGTATCCCCATCCCCAAATTTCCATTCGTAGCTTTCTGCTTTCTCTGATTCGTTGTTAAAGGTGATGACCGCAGGCGCAGTCAGATTTTCTGATTCGTAAGTAAACAAGGCAGTCGGACCACAACCAACCGCAACTAAGGCTAAAAAGATGAAAAATAAGCCATTTATTCTATTCATAAAATTAATTTCTAGTTTGGAGGTTTAGTAAGGAACGAGTCAAAAATGACTAATTTAAGAATGAGAATTTAATTTACTAGGGCTGTACAAAATTTCGTTTCGCTTAGCATCCTCTTCAAATTTAGCCTGAGTCAATTCAAGGAAATTGTGCAACAAGTATGCCCAAGATATTAAACAAGGCTTATTTTGAGTGTTACCAAAACTTCGTAAAAATCTATTTGTCTATGTCTCGTTCTGAGGTCTAATTTATTTCACCAACTGGATACTATTTATCCTCACATCTTCCACTGGACGATCTCCTCTAGCAGTAGGCACACTTGCGATTTTATCTATCACTTCCAGACCTTCTACCACTTCACCAAAAACCGTGTAATCGTTATCCAAAAATGGATAGCCACCGATTTCTTTGTACAAATTGCGTTGTACTTCACTGTATTGAATGCCTTTCATGTTGGAAAGGTTGTCCAATGCTTCGTCATTTTGTATAGTTCCTTGTACAATGAAAAATTGAGAACCCGAAGAGGCTTTTTGTGGATTTACAGTGTCGGGTCGCCTCGCAGCGGCTAGTGCGCCTTTGAAATGTGGTGCGCCAATTTCCGCTGGAATGGTATAGCCTGGGCCACCATTTCCAAGTTGAACATTCATTGATGCATTTTTAGAAGCTGGATCGCCTCCTTGTATCATAAAATTGGACATGACCCGATGAAACAACAAGCTATCGTAGTAGGCGTCATCGACTAACTTGATAAAATTATCTCGGTGTTGCGGTGTGCTGTTGTACAGCTTTACTTTCATATCGCCATAATCGGTAGAGATTAGGGCATAAGTTGTTTTATCCGTGGTGCAGGCTGTCAGCAGTCCGAATATTAATATGATGTAAAATAATCTCATTGCTGTGGTGTTGGTTTATAATTAACTAAAAATGGGTTTGTCTTTTTTGATGTACATAAAATAAAATTACTTTCCAAAACTCAAGAAGCCTTGAAGTAGGTAATAATCTTTGTTTTTAATAACTTTTCTTGTGCTTGAACACCTGCTATATCAACAGGAATTAAATTTTTGAAATGCGGCCACCCATCTGCGTCTCGTCCGATGAATTCATAGTAACCATCTTCACTTAGCAGACTACAGATGGCAATGTGCATCAAGTCTTGCTTTTCTTCTTTCGTAAAGCTTGTTTGCACACGCCCTAGTTCTTGTATGCCAATTAGAAATAGAATAGCATTCAAATCTGGCAAACGGTCTCTCTGCATACTCTGCTTCACGACGTGCTGAACGTGCAACCATTCAAAATCTAGTTCCCAGTCTTCCATGTGGTTTACCATAGTTTTTTAATCGCTGTTGCTATACTGTAAACGGGATTGATCTGTGCGAATTGTCGAATTGTAAAACTGTTTAATTGTCGGAATTGATAGTGACCTGCTACATATATTGCAAACGGAATCAATCTGTACAAACGAATATACTTGTTTATCTACTTAAATTGTTTATTTGTTTGACTACAATACGTTGATATTGGAAGCATTAAACGAATAAACAGTTCAACAAATCAACAAAAAAGAAAATGCACTTTCTTATTCCAAACAGCGTATCATTCAGATTTTTAGAGAACGCAAAGATAAATAAGATGTACTAAATAAACCCTTGTTGATTCGTTTAAATTGTCTATCTGTTGAGCAGATGTATCTGTAATTTTACGCTGTAAGATAGACAAGTTTATCTACCTGATTGACATTCTTTATTGAAAACAAAATGAAGAATTTTAGTAAAGCTCTTGAGATCGCGCAACAAGTATGCTCAAAAGGTTTCCGTCCGAAGGAACTAACTGGGCATACTTGTTGCTCAATTATTTTGCATTGACTCAGGCTGTTTTCAAGTGAAATGTTAGAGCTTGTTTGGAATTTTTACAAACTCATAATCAGCAGGTTGCGGTTTTGACAAGGTGAAAAACTAGTTGCATATCTGGATACGGAATTCATTTTTCATGCAGTCAAGTTCGTAAGATGTTGGTTATCAGGCAGGAAAAATCCAAATAAGCGCCTAACAAAATTGAGACTCATATCTTTGTGCAAGATAAAAAAGAGATACATTTACAAAGAAAATAGGAACAGTATATCGGTAAATCGAAGTCGAGACATAGCACTACCTAACAGAGTAGATGCAGATACGAAGGCTGAACCGATGTATTGTC